>CAMDGH010000083.1 GCA_945897755.1 Chryseobacterium gleum
TGACCCTCTATATATCTGCAAGACCTTAATAGGGTGATAATTAATAAAAATTAATTCTTGTAGTATAAATTTACACTAAAAATAATGTTCAAAATCACTTTATTTTAAATACCCTTAAAATAAATGGCACTATATAGCTAAGACAAAAATATATGTGTTACTTTATCAAGATTCCTTCAAAAATAACTCCCCTCCTCTACCAATCAACCAATGTCCCCCGCATCTTTAAATGCAATAAAGAGAATCTTATTATCAACCTCCTAACCCTTTACCTCTTTGAAGTTTAGATAAAAAAGACATCAAAATGCTATATATGAATATTTATATAGCTAGCTTGGTTCAGAGGGTTAGTAGACAAGAGGGAATATCTGTTAAGAAGGGTTAGGAAAAAGTAGGGAATTGGTTAGTATGTTTCACTCCTACATCACATCTATTTCTGCCAATTCACATATTATTTTGGGGGCTTTGAAACACCTTTTCCTACAGAAGAATAAACTGCTTTTTTCCTTGCTATTAAGGCTTAAACTTCTTAAGTTTACCATTATTAACTTGTATTTTGGTTAGTGAAAAATTGCAAATTTTTGTAAGGCATTTATAAACACTTGTATTTACTGGGCTCAGTTGGTTAGAGCATCTGACTGTTAATCAGAGGGTCCATGGTTCGAGCCCATGAGAGAGCGCATTGAAAAACCCAGTAATACTAAGTGTTTACTGGGTTTTTTATTTTATGAATTATCTGTCATATTTGTAGACCTGATCTTTTATAGTATCAAAAACCGTGAATTTCGTACTTTGATATATGAATTACTTGCACAAGATTTAAGTTTACGTTCTTATTAAAACTAAAAACTACTAAAATCCCGGAAGTTTTCACACTCCCTCTTCCAAATATATCGTTAACCAAAATATCCCAACGAAAAATAATAGAAGAATATACTTCTAATTAATTACTTTAGTTTTACCGTAAGTATATAAGAATTTATCAATTACAGTATTAAACATGATTACATGCATTATTATCGATGATGAAAAGCCAGCGAGAGAATTCCTTGAAAAGCTAATCCATCAATACTTCGGAACGAAACTTATTGTTTTAGGTGCGGTGGAATCTGTAAGTCAAGGCGTGGAATTGATTAACAAACTTCATCCAGAACTTATCTTTTTAGATATTGAAATGAAAGGCGAAGATGGTTTTCAGTTATTCAAGTACTTTGACAATGTGTTTTTTGACATCATTTTCACTACTGCTCATAAAAACTATGCGATTGATGCTATCAAACATTCAGCAATTGATTACCTATTAAAACCAATCAATTTTATCGACCTAAACGATGCTATTAAACGCCTTGAACGTAAACAAACAGCATCTACCAATCAACAACGAATTTCTGCATTGCTAGAAAACTTAAATACGGATTCAACGCAATTCAACAAAATAGCAATCCCAACTTCAACTGGCTATGAATTAGAAAAGATATCCAACATTGTTTATTGTGAAGGAATGGATAATTATTCGAAAATCATAACACTTCAAGGTCGTGAAATTACGGTAACAAAAACTCTCAAGTATTTAGAAGAAACTTTACCCAACACTGTTTTCTTTAGAATACACAAATCAACACTTATCAATTTGAATTACATCTCAAACTACAGTCGTGTGGATGGATATTCAGTTACAATGACTACTGGCAAAAAATTAGATGTTTCCGTACGTAAAAGCGAACAATTGGTAAGTTTCATTTATAAAAATAGAACTGTATAGATGCGGTTAATACTTTGTTTTATTGTAAGTTTTATAAGTGTTGGAATTTCCTATACACAAGCAATTCCAAGCAAAAACATTACGATAAATGACGGTTTACCGAGTAATAGTATCAAATGTTTCTTCAAAGATTCTAGAGGTTATATGTGGATTGGGACAGATGCTGGATTGTGCAGGTATGATGGGAAAAAATTCAAAGTTTATAACGAATCAAATGGATTGAAATACACCCAAGTTTGGTCAATAGTAGAAGACAAAGAACACAATTTATGGATTTCAGTTTATGGCAATGGATTAGCCAAGTTTGATGGTAAAAAGTTTGCTTATTTCAACGAAAAGAATGGATTAATAAACAACAAGATTCGTAAAATACATTATTCTAAAAAGCATAATTGTTTAATACTTGCAACCGACAATGGATTAAGTATTTTTAATGGTAACAAGTTTAAATCATTTCAAAAGAAAAACGGAATTAGAGGTTTTCAAATCGTAGGAATAGATGAGTTCGAAGATAAGATTTTGGTGACATCAAGTTTTAATGGCGTTTATCAGTTAACTATAAAAAAGCATTTAAATGAAAGTAGATTAGATAGTTTGTTTTATGTACAAAGTAACTATTCCAGTTATTACGACTCAAAAAAATATTACTGTAGTAGTCCTGAACAAAAGTTATACACTAAAAATTTGATACGTGGCACGGTAGATTCTATGAAAAATCCAATCATTTGGAATTATGCCAAAGCTAAAAACTCCATTTATTGCGCAGCATGGAATGTAACTGACCCTAATGGCGGATTATTTGAAATTAAAAACAATAAGATTATAAACATCACAAAAAAAGCAAATATCACTTCCAATGGATTGTGGTGCAATTATTACGATGAAGAAACGCAACAACTTTGGGTTGGATCTATTGATAAAGGAGTCTTTAGAGTTGATTTAAGTAATCGAATTAAACAATTTAATGCATCCTATTTTGGATTAAAAGAACTTCAAATTCAAGAATTATATATTGATAAAACAGGAAGTCTTTGGATTGGTGCAAAAGATTATATCTTAAAAACCAAGCAAAATAATCAAGCAATTGTAATCTCCAAAAATCAACTGTATCAAAAATTAACGGAATACTTACACAAACATAAAAATGTCTTATCTCAAGACAGGGGCTATACTTTGGATTATCAATCCATTGGATTTACTTCATGTAACATCATTTCTGATCTTGAAGGATACACTTGGGTAAGTAACACATGGGGGTTGTTTTGTTTTGATTCAAAAATGAATATTGTACATTTTTACGGCTCCAATGGAGGGCAAGTTGTTTTCGATACTAAAGACAGATTGTATTATGGGCAATTGTATTCTTCTATATATCGATTGACTAACAAATTTGACAGAACTAAGTGCCAAGAGTACAATTTAGGAGATAATTCAGTTCCAAGAGATATCACGAAAATTTGTAAACAAGGAAACTTAATTTGGTTTGGAACATATTCGAAAGGCTTATTTCTATTACAGAATGGAAAATTTACTTCTTTACTACAACCACAAAAATTCAAAGGGAGATATATTAAAGAACTTATTTTGAACTCCAAAAATGAGTTAATTATCGGCACTAATAATGGAAGTGTATTCGTCACAAAATGGGATGGTCAAAAATTGCTTATAATTAAAGAATTTAAACCGTATAAAGACATTGTTGGGACTTCGATTTCTTTTATTGAATATGATGACGGGACATATTTCATAGGAACTAACAAAGGAATTAACATCCTACAAAACAATCGTTTTGTTAAATTATTGGACAAATCTGAAGGGATAGAAGATATCCAGTTTAATGATTGTGTAAAAGATAAAAATGCAAATCTGTGGATTGCAAGCAATAATGGTCTTATTAAGTTAAATACTAAATCGATTCTTAAAGAAATTAACCAAAGTAAAGCACCAATTCGAATCAACGAGCTTTTTGTAAATGGAAATCGTTATACTAAAAAACTAGCCTATACTTGGGGAGCAATTTCAAATGATGAGATAGAATTAACGTACAAACAAAATGACGTACAAATCTTATTTTCATCCATCAATTCATTCAATGCTGACAAAAATGTCTATCGATACAAAATTGATGGTCTTTCTAAGGGTTGGAGCAAATTACTACCAACTGGAAATATACAATTACTAGGTGTTCCTAATGGGAAATATTTAATTCATATAGAAGGTAAAAATACTGGAACCGGAAGTTCGTTTCAAACCAAAGTAATCACTTTAATCATCACTCCTCCATTCTGGAAAACAACTTGGTTTATTACTTTGGTATTGCTTATCTTGATAACGTTAGCTTATCTAATCATTCGATATCGAATTCGATTTATTGAACACAGAGAGCGAGAAAAAGCGGAAGTAACAAATAAGCTGACAGAAACCAAATTAGAGGCTCTAAGAGCCCAAATGAATCCGCATTTCACTTTCAATGCAATGAATTCCATTCAGAATTACATAATAGATAATGACACGACCAATGCCTTGCATTACTTAGGAGAGTTTTCTAAATTGATTCGTCAAACTCTTGAAAATGCTTCTGAAAAATTGATGTCTTTGGAAACTGAAATTCGTTTTCTAGACAGCTACATGAATGTGCAGAAAATGCGATTTGATAGGGTGACTACGCATATTAAATTAGATCATTCTGTTGACAAATATCGCACTCTTATACCACCGTTGATTTTACAGCCTTTTATTGAAAATGCATTTGAGCATGCATTTGAAAATGAGGTGGCTAAACAACAAACGATTGATATATATTTCTTCCTCGATGCTGGAAAACTAATTTGTACAATCCGAGATAATGGCACTGGATTCGATGAAGGATCTTCAAATTCTTTTCATAAATCATTTGGTCAAAAATTAACGAAAGATAGATTGGATTTACTAAATCGAGAGTTTGAAACAAGGGATTTTAATTACGAAATAACAAACTTAAATACCGTAGATTCCAATTTGTCTGGAACCGAAGTAAGGATTACTTTTCTTTTGCTATTGGAGTGATATTGTTTATCTTTATACCACTATTTTCAATTCAAAAGCATGAGTATTTTAATCAATATTGAGGATTATTATCTTGTAAAATCGTAGAGGGTCCTCGTATTGAATTCAAAGAAGGTTGGAATCCAATTGCTATCATGCGGACTGTTTGTGCATTTGCAAATGATTTTGAAAACGAAGGAAGTGGATATATTGTCGTAGGAGTTGCTGAAGAAAATGGAAAACCTATTCGACCAGTTAAAGGTTTTGATGTTAATACTTTTGAGAGCATTCAAAAAGAAATGATAGGTTATGCCAATCTAATTCAACCAACTTATTTTCCGAGACTTTCCATGGAAGATATTGACGATAAGCAAGTATTGGTTATTTAGGTTACCGCTGGTACAAACAGACCGTACAAAGTTCCAGATGATGTAACGGCAAAACATAAAGTTTATAATTATAGAATTCGCCAGTATTCAAGTAGTATTATTCCAAAAGACGAACAAGAATTAGAATTAATTCAATTAACGGCTAAAATTCCATTTGATGACAGAGTAAACACCTTTGTTTCTGTAAACGAGTTGAATAAATCCTTGATGCGTAATCATCTGGAGGAAACAAATAGTAAATTATTTGTCGAAAGTGAACATCTATCCGTTGCGGAATTAGCGGATAAAATGAATCTATCTCAAGGAGCAAATGAACATTTATTCCCTAAAGTTGTAGGTCTATTGATGTTTACCTCTAATCCTCAAAAATATTATAACGGTGCTCAAATTGATTTAGTAGAATTTCCCGAAGGTGTGGCTGGTAAATCTTTTACAGAGAAAACATTTAATGGAACAATACAACAACAATTAAGAGATGTACTTTCTTATATCAAGAAGTTCATTATTAAGGAAAAAGTAATAAAATATTCCGACAGAGCAGAAGCAGATAGGTTTTTTAATTATCCGTATGAAGCTCTTGAAGAAGCGTTGGCAAATGCCGTTTACCATAAAAATTATGAATTAGCGGAACCAATCGAAGTACGTATTTTACCTACAGCAATTGAAATAATTAGCTTTAATGGAATTGATCCATCTTTGAAACAAGCAGATTTTGATAAAGGAATCGTAAGAGCAAGAAGGTATAGAAATAGTAGAATTGGCGAATTTTTAAAAGAATTAAAACTTACCGAGGGTAAAGGAACTGGCATACCTACTATTATACAAACATTATCAAAAAACGGTTCTCCTAAACCAATCTTTGATGCTAATGAACCCGAACGTGCATTTTTTATTAGTGAATTTCTAATTCATCCATCTTTTGAAATGAAAAATGAATTAAATATACACGCCCTAAAACTAAATGAACAACAAAAAAAAGTACTAGAATTCTGTAAAAAACCAAAATCAAGAGCGGAGATTTTAGAATTTTTAAAATTAAAAAATCACTCTGATAATTATAAAAAATATATTTTCCCCTTACTCGAAATAAAAATCCTTAAACTGACAATTCCCGAAAATCCAAAAGATAGAAATCAACAATATGTTATTTCAGAAAAAGGAGAAATTGAATAATGTGTCTAAGTAACGACTAAGTAACGACTAAGTAACGACTAAGTAAGTAGCTGTATAATTATTCGTTAATCTATTGACTATAAAAGATTAAAGTCATAATTGCTAACCATGTAACATCTGAAAAAGTAACTAAGTAACGACTAAGAAAAATCGAATAATTCCGACAAACTTACATCAAAAGCTTTTGCAATCCGAAACATGGTGGATACCGTTGGATTAATCTTTACAGTTTCAATCCGTGCTATTTGGGAAAGTGTTAATTCCGAACGATACGCCAATTCTTATTGGGTGATTTTCTTGACTGAACGCAACTGTTTCATGCGCTGATCTAATAGTATCAACCCCGATTCATCAAAGATTAACTTTCTTGTGTTTTCGTATTCACTTTTTTCACAAGTAAAATTGAATATCTAATCTATTAATGTATACGAAAACTCATTGAAAATAAACGATTAGTTTCAAAATACCTACGTAAAATAAATGGTGAAAAATAGTAGTAAAGGATAAGGTAGATTTGAATTGTTAAACTAAAAATCAAATTGTTATGAAAATAAAAATCTTAATATTATCACTATTACTGGGTAGTAGTATAATTGCACAAACTCCTTCTTATATACCTAAGAATGGATTAATCGGTTGGTGGCCTTTCAATGGTAATGCCTATGATGAATCTGGAAATGGAAATAATGGCACAGTGAATGGAGCTACGTTGACTATTGATAGAAATGGTAAAGCGAATAGTGCATATAGTTTTGATGGTGTAAGCAATTACATTCAATGTTCTAGTGATATAGCTCAAATAGATACAGTATCAATATCTTGTTGGATATATCTAAACAACACCCAAGGAGGTTGCTATGCCCAGATCGGTCGTGACGATAATGTAAATAGTAATGGTATCGGTATTGGAAATGGAGGTGTTGATTATATCCACAATGGATTGGAGTTTTTAACACTAAGTTCTTCCATAGGTTGGAATCATTCGGGTTATTTTACGAATTCTCAAAATTGGTTTCATTATGTAATAGTTAAAAGTAAAAATCTGGTTACTTACTATTTGAATGGAATCAATTTAGGTTCAAAAACTATACTTGAACCATTAAATCCTTCTAATTTTATATTTTTTGGAGCAAGTTCACCGAATTCATTTTTTTTAAATGGTAAGCTTGATGATATTGGTATTTACAGCCGAGCTTTAGCCCAAGAAGAAATAACGGCACTTTTCAAAAGTTGTACTAATCCAATAGCTACTATCGCTCACCAAAGTTCAACAACTTTTTGTGAAGGCAATTCGGTTACTCTAAATACTTCAATGGGAGCAAGTTATACTTATGAATGGTTTAGGAATAACATTCAATTAAATAATGCTTCAACAAGTTCTTATACTTCAAATATTTCTGGAAATTACACTGTAAAAATAATTGATGGTACTTGTAGTACGACAAGTTCAATTACCAACGTTACAGTTAATCCAAATCCTATTGTAAGTTTAGCTTCATTAAATGCATTTATTAATAATAATTCAAATGCAATTACATTAGTAGGAACACCAAGTGGTGGAACATATATAGGCTCTGGGATTAGTGGTACAAGTTTTAATCCTAAGTTAGCTGGATTAGGGAATAAAACCATAACTTATAACTATACGAATTCAAATAATTGTAGTGGTTCAGCAACTCGTTCAACAATTGTTTTTGATACAACTGGAATCGTTTGTAGCTCTACAAAGTATGATACTATAACAACTCATATAAGTGTAACGGATACCCTTATTATCAAAGCACATTTTGCTGGGTTAAATAATATAATTGGTACAACAGAGATTAAAATTTATCCAAATCCAACAAGTGATATTATCTATATAAATACTGGAGACTTTACTCAATTATCTGGAAGCACAATCAAAATAACTGATGCATTAGGAAAATCTGTTTTCTCTTCTTTAATAAATCAACAATTGTTTACTATCAATACTTCACAATTTGAAGCAAGAGGAGTTTATACTGTTCAAATAATGGATGGAAACCAAATTGTGAAAGACACAAGAAAAATTGTACTTCAATAAGTAATCTTAAAATCGAAAATAAAATGAAAAAGTTAATTTTTACAGTTTCAACAATTTTGTTGGCTTTGTCATCCGCTAAAGCACAAAGTTGGAAAGGAAACGGATCTGCTGGATTTGGATTACTAAATCTTAAAGCAAGAATTCAGTATGAAATGCCATTGAATAAACAGTTTACTTTAGGGGCAAATATGAATTGGTATTTTGCAAATTGGCAAGGACCAATAATTGAACCTTTTGTTAGAGTGTATGGCAAAAATGGAAATGATGATGGTTTTTTCGGTCAGTTTAAATTAGGCTACGGAAATTTAACAACTGCTGACATTAATCCAGATTTATATTCCAATACACGTTCCTCTGTGTTTGGTGGTGGTTTAGGTTGTGGGTATAAATTTTTAGTTGCTAATCATTTTACGATTGAACCATATTTTGGAGTGAGATTTTTTACAACACCTACTTATGATTACAAAATAACAACAGACGCTTTGTCATCCTCAGTAAATGATATTGCTGGTGGCGTTGGTTGGTTTTTAACAACTGGATTACCAATAGAATTTAATTGGAAAGTTGGTTATCAATTTTAAATAAATCTAAATAGGCTATATAAAAAATATTATAGCCTATTTTATATTTCAAAAATAAAAAATAACAATGAAAAATATATATATTTTATGTTTTCTGTTTTTTACATTTTCTTGGTTAGTGTCATGTAAAAAAGAAAACAGTATTAATTCGTCAACACAATCTGAACAATATTTAATTCTTAATGATGGAGTTAAATCTGATACTTTTAATATTGCTTTAAGTAGTAAAATTCTAATTATACCTGACCTTATTAATAAATATTCACCATATATTTATCAAATTAACTTTTTAAATAACAAAACTAATAATACAAAAGATTCAATAACACAAAGTCAGTTAAAAATTCCAATTCTATATTTAGCTTTACCTCCTCATATCAAGGGACTTACTACTGGTAAAAAAGCATTGTTTGGAACATATTATAATGATAATGGTTTTGTATTTAAAGATAAAACTCTATATACAGTAAATTCAGATGGTAGTGGAAGCTCTTCTAGTTTAGACACTTTAGGAGGAGAATTATGTGTATTTAATAACGACTATTTTTATTATCAATTAAATCACATGTATGGTGATTTCCCAGGAATAGATGATTCACATTCCTTTGACGCAACTTATTTTAACGCAAATCAAAAGAATAAAAACAATCAAAACTTTTATAATAACATAACATACGTTGGTCCTGTTCAATTTGATAAAGAAAATATGAATAAATATTATTTTGTAGAAGGGGAGTTTATTTCACAAAACAAAAGATATCAAGATGGACTACTTGAATCAACACCTTGTAAAACTTATAAAGGTAAGTATAAAGTGAAAGTTAGATTTTATCCTTAAAATTTATGATAGAATGTAATGGTTGAAAAATTATTGTTGATTTACTGTCGTAAGATAGTTGTATGAAAAAGTTAAAACAACAAACTTTATTGATTAATGCTTCGATTAAATGAAAAGGTTTTAAAAAGTACGGTTTGGTATTTCCAAAAAGATTCAGTTTTATTAGATGAAATAATAAATTTATAACGAAACTATATACTCTCGTTTTAATAATTCCTTTCCTAATTATGGGATTTGAGAAAAAATAACCTCCTATCCAAACCCAACAAACAAAAAAAAGGTTGACTCATCTCTGAATCAACCTTTCTTCTTTCAAAGAAAACCTATAATTAGTTCACGTTTGCTTCTAATTCAGAACCAGCTTTGAACTTAACAACATTCTTAGCAGCAATTTGAATTTCTTTACCTGTTTGTGGGT
>CAMDGH010000084.1 GCA_945897755.1 Chryseobacterium gleum
AAAGAAGATTATTATTATCTACTTTCAGGTGTTACACAAAGAAATGCATGGAAACCTTGGATAATCTATATGTTAACAGCCGTTGAAAAAACCGCGAATCATACAAATCAGTTGATTGATGAAATAATGATTCAAATAGATGAGACATACAAATATGCGAAAACTAAACTCAAATGGTATACGTTAGAAGTGAATCAAGCATTGTTTTCACAACCTTATATCAAACAACGATTAATAGGAGAAATTACTGGATCAAAAAGTCGAACTACTTTAACTAAATACATGCAGCAATTGGTCCTATTGGGAATATTATCAGAAAAAATTGATGGAAAAGAGGTTTATTATGTAAATAACGACCTTTTGAGGATTTTGAAAAATTAATCTTAAAGCAATTAGAAATAGTACAAAACAATTATAAAAATTCAAACTTATAACTTTATCCTGAATCTCAATTGATTCGATTGTTAAGCTGTTTATTTTGAAAAATTATCCGCTTGGGGTTAGACATGAAAACCCTAATCTTCAATGAAGACTAGGGTTTCTAATAAATTGTGACCGCGGAGGGATTCTAACCCCCAACCCTCAGAGCCGAAATCTGATGCGCTATACAATTGCGCCACGCAGCCATTTTAATAAGCAAATTTAAGTTAGAATATGCTAGTATACAAGATTTAACTGTAAAAATACGTTTGGGGAGGTTAAAGTGCCAAACAGATGTACAATCCATCGCTGTATTAGATCCTAACGCATGTGGTTTTAGAAATTATCAGAAAGCAAACTATACAATTTCAACCGAAGAATTGGTATTGGACAAAGTACAATTATTAACCTTAAATAGCGCCAAAAATGACTGTGTTAATTGGTGCATTAGTAACTTGTTAAGATAAATTGACAAACGAATTTTTCGTAAATCTATTACGTTTTGATATAATTTTCGGTTCTAATTTTGAACTTCGTGCACTTGAAGAGGTATATGCAAGTGAAGATACAAAAGAAAAGTTCTTAAAATATTTTATTTCAGCATGGAATAAAGAGATGGAATTGGATCGCTTTTAATTAAAGAAAAACAAGTGAGGATGGATAGATTTTATAGCCGTAAATTTGCTGTAAATCTAGTAAAAACAACCATTCACAGACGCTTCAGCCTACTTTTTGTCCATTAACCCAATAAAATTGATTTACTTCACCGAACTAAACATACCACCACCCATTTCTCCACAATACCAGCAAAAAAATACATCGGTTCGCCATACTGATTTTTATACTTTACCGTGTTTCCATCCACAAAATACAAAGGATCTCCATATTGATTTTTAGAACGAAGTGTTTGCCCATCCCAAAAATAAATAGCCTCTCCATATTGATTTTTCAAACGGATGGTTTGTCCGTCTATAAAGTACACCGCTTCTCCGTATTGATTCTTACGTTTAATCGTTTGACCATCTAAGTAAAACAAAGCATCGCCATATTGATTTTTCAATCGTAAATTATCGCCATCGACATAAACTACGGGATCTCCATACTTGGTTTTGAAATGTACGGTTTGTGCGGATAATAAAAAGGTGAAAAAGCAATAAATAAGTGGAGTAAACAGGAATTTCATAGGTTCAAAATTTAGCTAGAAAGATACATGAAATATGTTAGAAAAACCTCTTTTTTTTCATTTGCATTTTATATTCAAAGAATGTTTATTTTCACATAATAAATTAATACTTTTTTTATTTTTAGTGAATGTTAGTTAAACAGCTTATTTTCTTTTTATTTCTTACGGTTCCCCTTTTTTTCTTTTCTCAAATTGGAATGAATCAGTGGAGGCTTCACGTACCTACTTCAAAACCAACTCAAATTGCAACAGGAAATGGAACCTTATTAGCAGCATATGAGAATGGACTTTTAGAATTGGATCTTGCTACGAAAGAGCAAACCATATGGACAAAAGCGAATTACTTGTCTGATATAGCCATTTCTTCTGTTTATTTCGATACTTATTCTGCATCTTTTTGGATTGGCTATGAAAATGGAAATATCGATCAATTAAAAGGCAGTACAATTACAAATTTCCCTTCGCTCAAAATGTCAAATGTCATAGGAAATAAAAAAGTGATTAAATTTTTGTCAGTAAAGGGTACCTTGTATGCTCTTACTTTGTTTGGAGTGTTAAAAATTGACACAAAAAAAATGGAGGTTAAAGACACCTATTACCCTTCATTGTCTGAATCTTTTGTTGACTTTTCCATTCTTAATGACTCTATTTTCGCATTAACGAACACACATTTATATACAGCCAAACTAACTGATGAATTACTCTCTAATCCTTCTCATTGGCATTTAGATGAAAGGGTTTCTACTCGATTTAATGCTAACTATATTGCCATTGCAAGTTTTGTTAATAAAATCTATATTGTAAGTCAATTTAATGCCTATCAAAAAGATACGGTTTTTATCCTAAGTCCTACTGGTATGGATCCGTTTAAATCAGACTATTTTCAAGATGAATTTGAAATTAAAGGAATTAAATCGGTTAACAACAATCTATTTGTCATTCATTATGGTGGGGTTTCTTTTTTTGATAGTTCGCTTAACCTTGTGGATAAAATGTATAGGACTGTTTCAGATGCCTTTATCGATGCGAATGATGCAGTATATGCAAGCGGAAATTATTGGATTCTAGACGAATTAAATGGCTTGATTGAATGGAGGTCAAATTGGATTAATACTACCTACAAATTCAAAGGCCCCCCAAAAAACCAATTCTTTTCAATGGATTATTGTGACGGAAATATGGCTTTCAGTGGTGGTACTATTTTAAGAACAGGTCCTACATTTAATAATGCAGGGGTGTATGTGATGGAAAATGAAAATTGGACCTTAATCGACCGATGGAATCAAAATAAATGGAAAAACAAAGCATATTGGGATGCTGGAACAGTATCGATAAATCCAAATAATACCAATCAAATAGCCATCGGTGCAAATTGTATGTTCCCAATTTCTATTTACGATAAAGCTACTGCTCAGGTTGAATATATATATACAGATACAAATTCATTATTAATAAAAAAAGATGAAAACGCTTTAGTAAGCGATTTAAAATATGCTAAAGAGGGTGATTTATGGGTATTGAATAGTTTTACGGATAAACCATTGAAAATGCTTACTAATACTGGAGTTTGGCTTTCTTTTGAAACAGGGTCAGAATCAAAAAATTCCTTTGCAAAAGAATTGACTATTGATAGCGAGGGGAATACATGGTTTTACATTAGCAATAAAGGTATCATTGGCTACAATACAAATAATACGGTGGATGATTTATCTGACGACCAAACGAATTTTATTTCAGATGATCTTTCTTCCGGTGGATTGCATTCAAAAGACATTACTTCGATTGCTGTAGATTATTCAGATGTAATGTGGATAGGCACAACAAATGGGTTTTGCGTACTATATAATGCCTCATCGATTTTAAAAAATAAAGAACAACCATTTAAAACACAGCGAATTATATTAAATAGTGAAGGAAAGGGGTACCCAATGCTGGGGGCCACATCTATTTCCGACATTAAAGTGGATGGTGGAAATCGTAAGTGGATTGCAACAGCATCTGCAGGATTATTTCTATTGAACTCAGATGGGACAGAAATTATCCATCACTTTACGAGTGAAAATAGTCCATTGATTTCAAATAATATTTCACAATTAGAAATTAATCACGCTACTGGAGAAGTATTTATAAATACGGATCTAGGACTTATTTCTTTTAGAAGTGATGCTTCTCAAGAAGGTGATTCAGATGCTTCCACGCTCGTGTTCCCAAACCCGTTCAAACCAGAGCACACGGTTCCTATTACGATTCAAGGGATTAAATACGATTCTGACATACGAATTACAGATAGTGCGGGTAATTTAATTTATAAAACAACATCTAACGGTGGAACAGCAATATGGAACGGTAATAATTCCCTTGGTGATCGGGTTAGTGGTGGTGTTTATTTTATTTGGACCGCCCCCAATGAGGGTAAGGGAAGAAAAGTGGGTACGGTAGTTGTCGTTAACTAATTTAGTTATTTGTGAAAAATACCGAGCAAGGAATTCTCATTTCGCGATTGTCTTATTCTGAATCAAGTTATATCATTAAGGTTTTTACTGAGAATTTTGGTTTGCGTTCATTTTTGTTTCAAGGCGCCAAAAAAAAGAAAGGATTGGTTTTCTATGCGTTTTCTCACATTGAATTTTCCTACTATCTCCGCCAAGAATCAACCCTGTGTAAAATGACTGATTACGCATTAATTTCTTCACCGAATGCCTTGTACTTTAATCCAATAATAGCTACTATTATTTTTTTTAAAACCAAAATTCTTTCTAAGGCTTTGCACGAGGATGTTCCTGACAAAGGTTTATTCGCTTTTTTAATAGACGAAATAGCTCATTTGGAGCAGGAACTGCTTTTGGCAAATTATCCTATTTACTGGATGATTGATCTATCAAAGCACCTTGGTTTTATTCCAAATGTAGTAGATCAAGATCCTTTATTTTTCGATTTAGAAAATGGAGAACTTACCTCTATACAGCCGATTAATTTTTCTTATAAATCAGGAGTAGAAGTAAAGCTATTAGCTTCTATTTTAACTTTATCAAGAAGTGAATTGTTATTATTAAAAATGGATAAGCAAATGCGTACCAATTTAACTCATTTACTCATCTTGTATTTTAGTTTTCACATCCCTAATTTTGACATACAAGACACGATGGATGTAATCAATGCCATTTGGGAATAATTCTCAATGATCGAAAAAAATGATTGAAAAATCAATTATTTGAGAATCATTAACTGTAAAATTGGTAATTGACTTATTAATCATGGTTGTAAAATCCTGATTAAACAATGGAAGTATGATCGCTTCATCAATTATTTTTTGATCACATTTAACAAAAAGTGATTCTCTTCTTTGTTGATTTTGTTCTCGCATTGCTTTCTCGAAATAAAGATCGAATTGTTTGCTATTGTATTTGAACGGATTTGATGTCGCTGAGTTCTCTTGTATATTTTTACTGTAAAATAAGTTAAGGAAATTTTCTGGATCAGCATAGTCAGCAATCCAACCACCGCGCCATACATCTGCAGCACCTGAAATAATTGCCTTGTCTCTTTCTTCAATTGAGCACAAAACAATATGAGTAGAAATATGGAGGACTTCCTTCCATTGCTTAGCCATTTCTATGGCAATTTTGTGTTGTGTTGATCCACTGTTCGCATTTACATAATAGTTTATGATTGGAAAATTAGTCCCCAACGGATAACCGGCTTCAGCTAATTTTTCTTTTGAATGGATTATATTATATCCTGTCGCTTTCACTTTTTTTGAATTATAACAAGGCATTGCAGGGACAAATCCATTGATGCATGTAAAACCATCTCCTTGAAGGATATTGTCAACAATGTGGTCGAGATTAATCGCTTGATTTAACGCTTGCCGAACCTTAACATTATTATAGGGCACTTTATTTACCGAATGCCCAAGGTATGCGGTATGAAGAGCTGATTTAGAGTCAATTGTACTCTGAATGTTTCTTCCTGCTTGTGCATCTGCCAGATTACCAAGTGCATATTCTATATCTTCTGCAGGAATTTTTAGTACAGCTTGAATTTGTTTTTTACGATAGGCATTTAATTCATCTTTTTTCTCTTTTGCATAAGTAACTTTAATTCCATCGAGGTATGGTAATTTATTACCGAATGAATCAAATCGCCAATACTTATTATTGCGTTCGAGTTCAAGGGTGGATGAATTCCATCTTTTCAATTTAAAGGGGCCAGTTCCAATTGGATGTTTATGAATGTTTTTTCCATAATAGGAGACAGCTTCTTGAGGAAAAACACCTAAGCTTCCATGAACGAGTAATTTATCAAATCCTACGAAAGGGTATCTGAGTTGAATTGAAAGCGTATTTTCATCGATAATCTGAATCCCAGATATACCATCTTTTCTCTTTGAGAGATCACTATAATATGATTTTGCCCCTTGTATTTTTGAAATAAGCAGCCAATATATTTCATTTGGAAATTCATCGCTACAAGCATATTCTAGTGTTTTTTTTATGTCATAAGCGTTTAATTCTCGACCTCTATTTCCTGGAAAACAAGGATCGTCATGAAAAAATACACCTTTTCTAAGATGGAAGGTAAACTTAGTTGTTGTTTCATTAATGGTATACCGATATGCCAAGGATGGGAGAATACTTCCAGATATGGGATCTGTTTTAAGCAAGGTTTCAAATAACTGACTTCCCACTCGGTGCGTGTAAATACTCGATGATGAAATTGGAAATAAGGTTCCTATTTTTTCAGAAGACATTATCGAAAATACGCCTCCATAATTAACGCCTCCTTTTCCTTGAATTGCGTCTTTAGTATCTTTTTTATGCGCACAAGCAGCGAATACAAGAACTAAAATAGAAAGAGTAAAGTGATAAAATCCTGTTTTCATTGAATGTAAGTTAATTTATGATTCTATCAAAACTTAACTATGCCTAAGAATATAGTCTATTTTAAAACAGATAAACTATAAAATCATTGATATAGGAAACTAAGAGAATAAATAAAATAAAAATGATCGGTAAAAACTTAATTTATTTTTTTTAGCATCATCAATGTTGATTCATTTTTCTTTTCAGCCTCTAATTTTATGTATGTATGTCCTTCTAAGGTATCTGAACCTTGAATTTTATATCCATCAATATCCAATACTCCAACTCCTGCTTGTCCTAATTTATAAAGTCTTGAATAATCAAATGTTACTTTGCCATAGCTATCCGAAAAAGCGGTATCTATTAATGAAAGTTCTGCTGGCTTTATAGTGGTAGATTGTCCATGAATAATAACTTGAACATTTTCTAATGTCTTATTATTTACATCTCGTACAGTGATTGTGGCTGTAGTGGGCTCAATTTTCTTAACACATGAAAAAAGAATTACGTTTAATGCAATTAGGAAAAAAGAAATGGGTTTAATTACGTTTCTCATCGGATAATTATTTATTTAAATAAACGGTTTGTACTGAGGTTGTTTGATAGGTAACCCTAATTTGTTCAGAACCTTCTGTTTCCTCTTTTGATGCATTAATGTAGAAATAACCATCTCTGCTTTTTTCAGATTGGCGTACAAAGAAAGAATTCAAGTCAAAGGTGACAAATCCAGAGCTGTTTGTCATTGCTTTGTCGTTATGTTTTTCTGTTGTAGGTGTTGAATTTTCATCCGAATAAATACTTACTCGGGCATCAGATACTAATTTGGTATTAGAATCTCTAACGTATATTTTAAGAAGTGACTCAGGTTTTTTACATCCAGAAAAAAGCAATAAGGCACAAAAAAAAAGACCAATATACGTGAACTTAAAAATTTCTTTCATAGGAAACTTAATTGTAATTACAAAATCAAAGTTACATATAAATTTGTACACTTGTATAAAAGCGATTCTAAATTACTAATTTAGCACGCTATATTTGTGTTTTTAATAACTTAGGAATCAAATATATTTAAAATTTGAGTTATAGATGAAGAATAAAATAGCATTAATTCATGATCAAATAGCAAGTTATGAAGCCGTTGATACTGTTTCTTTAGAAGCTTTTCGCATTGAATTCCTTGGTTCAAAAAGTGTAATCAAAACCTTATTCAATGAGCTCAAAATGGTAGCTCCTGAAGAAAAAAAAGATGTTGGAAAACTAGTAAATGACTTGCGTGTTTTTGCTGAAACTACGTTTGAAACTTTTCAGTCCAAGATTAAGGTTAGTTCTGTAAAGCAAGAACAAATCGATTTTTCTATGCCGGGTGAAACATTTTCTGTGGGTTCTCATCATCCGATTTCATTGGTTAGGGCTCAAATTATTGAGATTTTTAATCGCATGGGTTTTTCTGTTTCTGAAGGTCCAGAAATTGAAGACGATTGGCATAATTTTACAGCTTTAAATTTCCCGCCGGAACATCCTGCACGTGATATGCAGGATACTTTTTTCATTGAAAAAGGAGAACGCGAAATGGCACTTCGCACGCATACTTCTTCAGTTCAGGTTCGTGTGATGGAAAACCAACAACCACCGATTAGGACAATATCTCCTGGAAGGGTATATCGTAACGAAGCGATTTCTGCGCGTGCGCATTGTTTTTTTCATCAAGTAGAAGGCTTGTATATTGACAAGGATGTTTCTTTTGCGGATTTAAAACAATTATTATTGCATTTTGCGAAAGAACTATTTGGAGAAAAAGCTCGGATTAGATTACGCCCTTCTTATTTTCCTTTTACTGAGCCAAGCGCTGAGGTGGATGTATCGTGTTCAATTTGTGATTCAAAAGGATGCAATGTATGCAAATATACGGGTTGGCTTGAAATTTTAGGATGCGGAATGGTTGATCCAAGCGTTTTGTCGGCAAGTGGAATTGATCCTGCGATTTATAGTGGCTTCGCCTTTGGGATGGGTATTGAACGGATAACACAATTAAAGTATAAAGTCAACGACTTGAGGCTGTACTCTGAAAATGACATGCGTTTTTTAAAACAATTTACACCTGGTTTTTGATGGAGAAGTTAGCTTGGACTTATATTGAATTGGAATCAGAATTGATGGATGCAATTGCGCTTTCTGTCTCACTTCCATGTCTTTTTTTTAAACATAGTACTCGTTGTATTGTATCCTCCATGGCTTTAAAATCCTTTGAAAAAGAGTGGGTGGGTTCTGATCAAATATCTTTATTCTTTATTGATTTAATTTCACACCGATCTGTATCTTCTTTGTTGGCCAGTGAAACAAATGTGATTCATCAATCGCCTCAAGTAGTTGTTTTGAATAACAAACAGGTGATTTATCATGCTTCCCATCACGTGATTGACGCAAAGCTTATCTATGAAACCATTTTTCCGGTATGATGTCTTTTAAAAAGATTCTAATCGCCGTACTGGTCACTTTATTACTCGGTGCGCTTGTTATCGTTCCCCTATTTTCTACCCATGAAGAAGCTGATAATGATCCCATAGCACAGTTTTTAATTAAAGATAATTTGACAATGCATCTTGGAGATGTAATCCCCCTTTCGATACAATTACATGATAATGAAGTTGATAAGATCGAATTATTTATTCAAGATAGTTTACTAAAATCATGGAATAAACCAAATGGTAAGATCACACTTTCATTCGACTCTAAAAGCTATTTGTTAGGCACTAAATCAATCCGGTTTTTAGCATATAAAAAAGGAGCTGTTGTTTTTGAAGATGCTCGTCTTTTAAGAATATTATCTGATATTGCTCCTTTAAAGATGAAAGCGAATGTAATTTCGACTTTACCGCACAACCCATTGCATTTCACTCAAGGACTTGAGTTTTCAAACGGTGAATTATTTGAAAGTACGGGCCAAAATGGGGCTAGTATTGTTGCTAAAATCAACGTGCAAACGGGGATGCCTCTTTCACAAATTGGCTTAGATGCTACGTATTTCGGTGAAGGTATTACAGTAATAAATAATAAGGTTTATCAACTAACATGGAGAGAACAAAAATGCTTTGTTTATGATCAAAAAACATTAGCATTAGAGTCTGATATGTCATACATTGGAGAGGGTTGGGGCTTATGTAACAATGGAAAACAATTGATTATGTCTGACGGAACTGAACGCCTTTATTTCCGAAATCCATCTAATTTTCAAGTCATTAAAACAATTGAAGTATATGATCACTTTGGTCCAAAAGTGCGCCTAAACGAGTTGGAATTTATAGATGGTAAAATCTATGCGAATGTATGGATGGAAGATATCATTCTTGTAATAGACCCTATATCCGGAAAAGTGCTTTCTGAAGTTGATTGTGCCGATGTCGTTTTAGCTGGAAAAAATGGCGGAGAAGTACTTAATGGAATTGCCTATAATTCAAATGCAAAAAAAACCTATCTCACTGGAAAAAATTGGGGTAAATTAGTTGAAGTAAGTATTAAGTAAATGAGCTTATTCATTCGTTAAACAGGTTTAAAGCCCACTTTCACTCGTACTCTATT
>CAMDGH010000085.1 GCA_945897755.1 Chryseobacterium gleum
AAATTAGAGATAACAACATCCTCTTTTACAGAGCAATTTCCTAATTTTGCTTTTAATGTTAAAGTAACCTGATTTGTGACATCATTTTTATTTATTGTTGTATCTTTCTTAAATGTTTTATTTGTATTTGTAGATGATGTCCATTCATAACTAATAGGACTACTAGGTGTAGGTAGTATTGTTAGTATCGGTTTTAAATCAATAGATGTTCTACCTGGACAGATAGACTGGTTACCACCTAAATCCAATGTAAACTTATCTATAACCTTCACATCAAACTCTAATGGTTTTGTACAAACAATCGCATCTTTTGTAACCGTTACTTCACATTTATATATTCCTTTTTTGGAATCATCAATGTTTGTAATCTTTAAGCTACTACTTATTTCGTTCGCGATAGGAGTAGTTGATCCTGGAGCAAACCATTCATAGGTAATTGTTGCAGTACCTTGGCCTGAAATACTTGTTGTAAGGTTCACTTCTTGTCCAACACAATAGATTAAAGATGCATTGGGTTTATTAAATCCAACATTTTCACATTGCGCTGAAGATTGCTTCACCAATAGTGAAACAAAAAGGGCTAAAAGGATAAAGCGCAAATGATTAAAATAAAAAGTACTATTCAAAAGTGTGCATTAATTACAAAAAGATTTAAATGTAATAAATAAAAGTGTACGAAAACAACAAAAAAAGGTTATGTTTTGATTATATTATACATCTCCGAAAACACATTGCTGAATTCAAAGCACACATGCAACTTTTGGGTTAAACCATAAATTCACCATCATTCATTTTGTTGCAAAAAAGCAGAAACACTATCTCCAAAAGCGATAGCACACAAAAGCGTATGGGTTTTTAGCGTCCGGCAGGTGAGACATGATGACTTCTTTGTTCCAAATAGACTCGTCAAATTCAGGAAAAAAGGTATCCGCATCAAACGAATGATCAATGATTGAAATAAAGAGTTCATTTAGCCCTGGGTTTTCAAGGGCCTCTTTGTAAATCTGACCGCCACCAATGATGAATAAGCTCCGTTCCTTTTCATGCTCATAATGAGCTAAACAATCGGCCAAAGAAGTAAACACGGGACAAGCAGCTGCATCAAAATTGGGATTACGACTCAATACTACATTTTCTCTATTCGGAAGCGGTCTGTATTTTTCAGGAATGGAATCATAATTTCTCCTTCCCATAACAACAATTTGCCCTTTCGTAGTGTTGGTAAAAAACTTCATTTCAGCTGGCAAATGCCACATCAAATCATTGTCTTTCCCGATACCTCGGTTACGATCCATGGCAACAATAAGAGAAAATTTAAGTTGAGACATCTGGTTTTACACTTTAAAAGAGCATCAATATCTGACAGTCTATGCTTGAAAAAACACTATTTAAGTATTACTTATTAAACTGCTACCACACCTTTGATATGAGGATGAGGGTCATAGTTTATTAATTCAAAATCTGCTAGTTTAAACTCAAAGATATTTTTCACTTGAGGGTTAATCTTCATACTCGGAAGAGGTCTTAAATCACGCGAAAGTTGGAGATTAACTTGATCTAAATGATTATTATAAACATGTGCATCTCCAAAAGTATGAATAAAATCTCCTACTTGAAGGTCACATACTTGAGCAACCATCATGGTCAACAAGGCATAAGAAGCAATATTAAAAGGAACACCTAAGAAAGTATCCGCACTACGTTGATAAAGCTGACAACTTAATTTACCATCTGCTACATAAAATTGAAACAAAGAATGACAAGGCGGTAAAGCCATTTGGTCAACATCGGCAACATTCCATGCTGAAACCATCAACCTGCGTGAGTTCGGATTTGTTTTTATTTGTTCGATTAGCTTAGCTATTTGGTCAATAGTACCCCCATTACCATCAGGCCAAGACCTCCATTGATACCCATAAACAGGGCCAAGATTTCCTTGCGCATCAGCCCATTCATCCCAAATAGAAACTTGATTATCTTTCAGGAACTTGATATTCGTATCGCCTCTCAAAAACCAAAGTAGCTCAACAATGATCGATCGGAGGTGAATTTTTTTGGTAGTCACTAAAGGAAATCCTTCACTCAAATCAAAACGCATTTGATAGCCAAAAGTAGAAATAGTTCCGGTTCCAGTACGATCTCCCTTTTGATAACCAACATCAAGAATATGACGTAATAAATCGTGGTATTGTTTCATGAAAATAGGACTTACAAATCTAATCTTTTATTGATTTCATCGCGTAAACGAGACGCCAACTCGTAATCTTCATTTTCGATTGCATCTTCTAATTGATCTTCAAGTTCATTGATATTTAGCGTAGAAATAGAAGTTTGAATAAGGGCTGTTTCTTCAGGACTGGAAATCGTATCAAGCGATAATTCAGCATTTTCATCCAATAAAATCCCCGCACTCGACAAAATAGACTCGAAGGTGTAAATAGGACATTTGAATCTCACCCCTATTGCAATTGCATCCGAAGTACGGGCGTCAATTTCACTAAGCTTACCGTCTTTAAAACAAACAAGTTTTGCAAAGAATACCCCTTCAACCAAATTATAAATAACAACTTCCGAAATTTCAATTTGAAAAGACTGTGCAAAACTTTTAAATAAATCGTGGGTTAATGGTCTTGTAGGAGTCATTTTTTCTAACTCAATGGCAATAGCCTGAGCTTCAAACCCCCCAATAATAATTGGTAAACTTCTTTTTCCTCCTGACTCAGCTAAAACAAGGGCATATGCACCTGATTGCGTTTGACTATAAGATAAACCAACAATTTCTAACTTTACTTTCTCCATTTCATGTATACTTTCAGATAACATCGAATCTAAGTTCAATGTTACAAATTTCAATAGCAAAACTTAAGCTATTGCATTATCGTTATTACTGAGCGTTTTTAAACTTATTTATTGCCTGTGTCAACCTTGGTAAAACTTCAAAAACATCACCAACAACACCATAGTCAGCTGCTTTAAAAAATGGAGCTTCAGCATCAGAATTTATCACCACAATCACCTTGGATCCATTGACGCCAGCCAAATGTTGAATTGCTCCTGAAATACCAGCGGCAATGTATAAATTTGGTCTAATAGCAACACCAGTTTGACCTACATGTTCGTGATGAGGTCTCCAACCTATGTCAGCAACCGGACGAGAGCAAGCAGTAGCGGCACCCAAAGAACGCGCTAAATCCTCAACAATACCCCAGTTTTCTGGACCTTTCAATCCCCTACCCGCAGATACAACTAATTCAGCTTCTGGCAAAGGAATGTTACCCTCCGGTTTTTTAGTTTCAATAATTTTAAACGCCGGTTGCCCCATTTTTCCATCAAAAACAACTACTGAAGCTTCAGCTCCAAGCTCTTCGGGTTGAATTGAATTTGGCAATAAGGAAATGATTTTAACAGGTGTAGAAACAGACACTAGCCCAAACGCTTTTCCTGAAAAAACATTGACCTTACACTTAAAACCATTGGATAAATCAGGCAAAGCAATTGCTCCTGAAATCAATCCTGCATTCAAACGAACGGACAAGCGAGGTGCAATCGATTTAGCAACTAAATCATGAGAAAAAACAATTATCTCCGGATTTTCCAACTCAAAAGCTGAAGCTACCAAACGCGTTAATTGTTGGTCATCTGCAACTTCAATAGAGGTATCCACCAAAACCTTATTTGCTCCAAAAATCCCTAGCGAAGCAGCTCCATCTATTGATCCAAAAGAAACAACGGTAACGTCTCCACCCATTTTTTTCGCATACGTTACAGCTTCTTTCGATGCTTTCGATGCAAAATGATTACTACTTATAAATACTAATGCTTTCATCTTTATATCGCTTAAATTAAATTACTTTAGCTTCATTATGTAACAAAGCAACCAATTCATCCATGTTAGTAGCATCGATTAATTGACACGCCTTTTTTGAATCTGGCATACTGTATGAATCAAAAGAAGTAATTGTTTCAATGGAAGATGGTGCAATAATTTCCAATGGTTTTGTTCTTGCGGCCATAATACCACGCATATTTGGAATTCGTTGTTCTGCCATTCCTTTTGCACAACTTATTACCACTGGAGTTGATACTTCAAGTACTTGAATGCCACCTAAAATTTCTTGTTCGAGGGTTAAAACAGCACCGTTTAGATCTAATTTTGAAGCCAAGGATACAAAGGGTTGGTTTAAAAACTCTGCAATCATACCTCCAATTTGAGATCCATTGTAGTTTATCGTTTCTTTACCCGTTAATATAATATCAAATGAATGATCTTTAGCATAATGCGCAATTTCACGTGCAACCATAAAAGCATCAGTTGGAACGGCATCGATACGAACAGCTGCATCTGCACCAATCGCTAAGGCCTTTCTCATCACCGCTTCATCAGAAACAGTTCCCACTGTAATAATCGAAACATTGCCACCTATTGATTCTTTAATTTCCAAAGCGCGAACCAATGCATACCATTCGTCATAGGGATTAACGATAAACTGAACTCCATTTTCGTCAAATGACTTATTTTCGTTAACAAACGAAATTTTAGAAGTAGTATCTGGTGATTTACTAATACAAACTAATATATTCATTATTTTAATTCTTTTTGATTTCTATATTTTAATAGCATTACAAAATTAAAAAGAAAATACGTTGTATTACGAATGTTTATTGATTTATTTGGAAAAATAATCCACAGTGTAAAAATAGCTTTAAAGCACTTAATCTAAACACATAAAACAAATCTAAAAAGCTAAAATGAATGAACGCTTATGATCCAACAAAAGGCATGGCAATATTATTCTTTAAGGATGACAAAAACAAAGTGTTAAACTGAAAACATTACTGGCTAAACTCAGGCATTGTAGCTTAGATAAAACAAATAGACAGATTTAATCAACTATTGAAACAAGCGAAAGCTGTAAAGTCTGTAAGGATGTGTTAGATAACATGAACGTTAACGCTTAATTTCTTTGTTTGTTAAATTTTAAGGTGTCCGGTAGGAGACCTTTTTTAGCTTCTATTCGTTCGTTGTGAGATTTTATGTTTTTTTAATTTTCTCAAATTCATGCTTGAATTTCACTAAAGTACAATAGTGTGTTTTAGTAATATACACTATTGTATTTTACTAAAGTATATTTTTATATTTTATAAAGATTAACTTTTGTATATTTGTAAAATTAACTTTTGTATTTTACTAAAACAAACAAAGATGTTGCTTAGGTCAGAAATAGAAGATGTGTTTCATGCACAGCAGAAAGCTTTGAAAAAAGAGTTGTTGACTTCTCGTAATTATTTGGTTGAGAATACATTTAAAGGAAAACAAGTAGAAGTTATATCTGGTATACGACGTTCGGGTAAAAGCACCTTGATGCGAATGATTATGGCGCATTATGCTCCTAATGTAGTCTGTTTTAATTTTGAAGATTCACGCATATTTGGATTTGAAGTAAGCGATTTTAAAAAGTTGGACGAACTAATGGGAGAGACTCATCCTGTTTATTTTTTTGATGAAATTCAGAATGTAGAAAATTGGGAAATATTTGTTCGTCAATTGCATGAACGAGGTGAGAAAGTGTTTGTGACTGGCTCAAACGCATCTTTATTGAGTAAAGAGTTAGGGACTAAATTAACAGGGAGGTATTTGAGTCATGAGTTGTTTCCGTTTGCCTACAATGAATTTTTAGAACATACAAACCAAGAAAACAATTTAGCTTCATTTGAAAATTACAGAAAATTAGGTGGGTTTCCCGAATTTTTAGATACGCAAAATACGGACGTACTTCAAACATTATTACGTGATATCTTATTTCGTGACATAGCCATACGTTATGGAATACGAAACACCAAGACCTTGTTTGATATCGCTTTACATTTGTTGAGTAATGCCGGAAAAGAAACAACGTATAATCGTTTACGCAAGACCTTCGGTATAGGTTCGACAAACTCTGTTTCAGATTATTTGAAGTGGTTGGAGGATACCTATATCTTATTCTTTTTACCACGTTTCAGTTGGTCACCTAAAAGCGTATTGGTTAATCCACGTAAAGTGTATGCAATAGATACGGGGTTCATCCAAGCAAATACCATGAGTCATTCCGCAGATTCAGAAAGACTCCTTGAAAATATGGTGTATCTCTATTTGCGTCAAAAAAACACAGAGCTATTTTATTTCCGAGAAAAAGGAGAATGTGATTTTGTAGTAATGGAGAAAGGAAACTGTAAACAAGTCCTTCAAGTATGTGAAGAAATCCATTCGGATAATAAAAATAGAGAAATCAATGGGTTGATAGAAGCGATGAATTTTTTCGACCTAGAAGAAGGGGTTATCTATACTTTAGACCAAGAGGATGAATTTGTAATTGAAGGTAAGAAAATCAAAGTGAAAAAGGTTAGAGATATTATGGTTTAAATTCAATTAATAAATGCAACTTTTGGAAAAGCTGAGATAAATATTTTTTCAGAAAAGAGAAGATAATTAATCTCTTCACTTTTGCTGAATGGTAAAATTTTCTCAACTTGCGCCTCGTCCAAAAATTGCAAAGTATGGGTCATTTAACCTTAGAACAAAGATACACATTCAGGTATTATTAAAAGAGGGCTTAAATCAAATTAATTTAGAACAACTCTCTAATAACTAACAGCATGCGATTACCGTATGAAATTTAAAAGCCAATTTCCATTTCAAATTTGGAATTAATCCAATCAATAATTTCAAAGATAAATGGGAATATTAAGGTGTTCTATGCTTTTTGATTCTAAAAATTACTATTTTTGGTAATAAATAGAAACAAAATGTATATTCGCTTTCAACAAATTATGGCTGTTTTTCCTGTTTTTTCGACTTCTGACATCGAAAAAGCATTTCCCCTATTTGATAAAAAAGCGCTTGTATACTGGCAAAAAAAACATTACTTAACTAAAATAAGAAATGGTTATTATTTCTTCAATACTACTCAAATTGAAGAAGGTTTTCTATTTTTTACAGCGAATAAAATATACAATCCTTCTTATATCTCATTTGAATGCGCTCTATCATTTTACGGAATAATTCCAGAAGGAGTATTTATGATGACATCCGCAACTTCACTAAAAACAGCAATTTTTAATACTCCAAATGGAAAATTCCAATACAAGAAAATTAAATCAAACTTGTTTTTTGGATATAAAATAATTAATTTAGATAAATACTCATTTAAAATAGCTGAATTAGAGAAAGTTATATTAGATATGCTCTATCTTAATGAATCATTGGATTCAATTGAAAGTTTTGAAAGTCTTCGTTGGAATAAAGAAGAATTAAAAAAAATTAATTTTGAAAAATTGTCCAATTATCAACTTCTATTTTATTCAAACGCTTTAAATAAAAGAGTTAACCATTTAATGAAATACATCTATGCTTAATCTAAAAGAAATCCAAAATCAATACCCTGAATTCCTTCGTCCTTTTAAACGATTTATTTTACGTGAATATCTTCAATATAAAATTTTAGAAATTGTCTTTAATGGTCCATTTGCTAATAAATTGTGCTTTTTAGGGGGTACTTGTTTACGTATAATTCATGATCAACAACGTTTTTCAGAAGATTTATACTTTGACAATTTCAATTTAACTGTTGACGAATTTAATTTAATTTCAAAAAACATTGAAACTAAATTAATTTTAGAAGGTTATGAAGTAGAATGTAAAGAAATTATTAAAGGAGCATTTCATTGTTATATTCGTTTTCCTAAAATTTTATTTAATGAAGGATTAACAGGACATTTAGAAGAAAAAATATTAATACAATTAGATACAGAATCACAAGATTTCCAATTTAAACCTGAAACATTTATAATCAATAAATTCGATGTATTTACTTCGATTTTCATCACACCTTTGCCCATTTTATTAGCTCAAAAATTTTATGCTGTTATCAATCGAAAAAGGAATAAGGGTAGAGATTTTTATGATATAGTATTCCTCTTAGGCAAAGGAATAAAGCCAGATTTTAACTATATACAAATGAAATTAGGTATTCATAATGAATCTGATTTAAAAGAATTAATCCTTTCAACCTGTGATAAAATAAGTATGCAAGAAATGGCAAATGATGTGGAACCTTTTCTTTTTAATCCATCAGACGTAAAAAAAGTTTTATTATTCAAAGAATACTTAAATCAAATTAATTTAGACTAACTATATAATAACTAAAAGAATGCGATTAACGTATAAAATTTAAAAGTAAGTTCAATTAGTAAATGCGACAAATAGTAAAAAAAACGAGTAAACTCTGAGGAAGTTATTCTGATTTTATTTTGACCTCCTTCAAAAGAGGTCAGAAAATGAAATCGGAAATAAGTTCACACCAGAACGTCAAAAGTCCAAGCGTTAGTTTATACAGCTAAGCGCCTGGACTTGATAGATAATTCGTTTCTTTAGCTTTTAATTACCACATTAAAAGTTGCTTATGAAACACATCACTACAGAACAAAGGTATTTAATTGAAGCTTATTTAAAGCTAAATATGTCTAAGAAATTCATTTCAGATGAATTAAATATAGATTCATCAAGTGTTTACAGAGAAATTAATCGCAATAAATTGAAATTTGGCGGTTATTCTGCTAAAACGGCTGATATATATGCAAAAGAGCGTAAAGATAGATTCGTTGCCAATCGTAAATTCTCACTTGAATGTGAAAAAAAAGTGATTGAATACTTAGATAAACAGTGGTCTCCAAAGCAAATAGTTGGTTATTGCTTTAATAATTCTATCGAAATGGTAAGTCATGAACGAATCTATCAATTTGTGAGAAAAGATAAGAAGATAGGGGGCTCACTATTTGAAAATCTTCGACATAAATTAAAACATAGAAAACGACCAATAGGCAAACATTACCCCATAAAAAATCGAGTATCAATAGAAGAAAGACCTGAAATTGTAGACCAAAAAAATCGTTTTGGGGACTGGGAAATGGACACAATAATTGGGGCTCATCAACAAGGAGCTATTTTGACATTAACAGAGCGAAAAACTAATTTCATAATAATGGAAAAGCTCAAGTTAGGGAAGAATTCTACTGGTTTAAAACATCAAATTATCAATTTACTTTTGCCTTACAAAGACTATATTCATACGATTACCACAGATAATGGAGCTGAATTTGCTGAACATATAGCAATCGCTAAAAAACTCGAAACAACCATATATTTTGCTCACCCTTATTGTTCATGGGAAAAAGGATCAATAGAAAATGCTAATAAATTAATAAGGCAATACGTTAAAAAAGAATCAAATTTAAATGATTACTCAAAAGAGCAACTAACTCAATTTCAGCATAAAATAAACGAAAGACCAAGAGAAAAATTAAATTTTGATTCACCAAAGAATATTTTTTATAAATTTATAAACGGTAATGTCGCATTTGGTACTTGAACCTACCAAAAGCCAATTTCCACTTCAAATTTGGAATTAATCCATTCAATAATTTCAAAAATAAATGGGAGTATTAATATAAATTTATTTTTAATCATGTCAACCACTTTAATCTATACATTAAACTTTTAATTAAAAGTAAGTAAGTTTAATGTATAAATGAAATTAATGATTAAATTTGTTAAAGTTTAATCTATACAAAGAATGACAACATATATACCTAGAAATGAATACATACAGAGAATTCTACCATTTATTGGTAGAAACATCATCAAAGTATTAGTAGGACAACGAAGAGTTGGTAAAAGTTACCTTTTATTACAACTAATGGATGAAGTGAAAAAAATAAATCCAGATGTTCACTGTATATTCATCAATAAAGAATCCTTAGAATTCGATTCTATAAAAGACTATAATGACTTGCTGTTA
>CAMDGH010000086.1 GCA_945897755.1 Chryseobacterium gleum
GGTGCGCCTATCAGCCTACTTACAGCATGTTTTTCTTGGTATTCACTCATGTCAATCCGCGTCAATGCATTTTCATCGTTAAATAAATATGCTGCTAATGCTTTTGCAAGTTCTGTTTTTCCAACACCTGTTGTTCCGAGAAATAAAAATGATCCAATCGGTCTTTTTGCATCTTGTAGACCTGCACGCGATCTTCTAATCGCATCGGATATTGCTTCAATCGCTTCAAATTGTCCAACAATTCGTTTACTAAGCTCTTCTTCCAAACGTAATATTTTTGACCGTTCTGATTCAATCATTTTGGATATAGGGATACCAGTCCATTTAGAAACAACTTCAGCGATTTCTTCAACATTCACTTCTTCCTTGATCATTTTTGAATGGGCTTGAATTGCTCTTAGTTTTTCTTTGTTAAACTCAAGTTGGGTTTCTAATTCTTTTAATTTACCATATCTGATTTCAGCCACTTTCCCGTAATCGCCTGATCGCTCAGCGTTTTCAGCATCAATTGATGCGTTTTCAATAGCTTCTTTTGATTTTTGTATCGAATCGATGATGTTTCTTTCTGCTTGCCATTTTGAATGAAAGACCTCTCTTTGTTGTTGAATGTTCGCTAATTCTTTTTCGAGCAGGGCTAGTTTTTTGGTGTCTTTTTCTCTGAGGATTGCCGCTTTTTCTATTTCCAACTGCATAATCTTTCGCTCTAATTCATCAAGTTCTTCTGGCTTTGAATTTATTTCCATACGGATTTTAGATGCTGCTTCGTCAATAAGATCAATTGCTTTATCGGGAAGGTGCCTGTCTGTGATGTAGCGTTGAGAGAGTTCTACTGCCGCAATTACTGCTGCATCTTTTATAATTACTTTGTGGTGGTTTTCGTATTTATCTTTTATGCCACGTAAAATGGATATGGCGTCTTCGGTAGTTGGTTCGTCTATAATAACGGTTTGAAAACGGCGAACTAAAGCTTTGTCTTTTTCAAAATATTTTTGATATTCATTAAGTGTTGTTGCTCCAATTGCCCTTAATTCTCCTCTTGCCAAGGCAGGTTTAAGAATGTTTGCTGCATCCAATGCTCCATCTCCGCCTCCAACTCCTACGAGTGTGTGTATTTCATCGATAAAAAGTATGATTTCTCCATCGGCTTTAACTACTTCTTTTATGACTGCTTTTAATCGTTCTTCAAACTCACCTTTATATTTTGCTCCAGCAATCAACGAACCCATATCTAATGAGTAAACTGTTTTAGATTTTAGATTTTCAGGAACGTCTCCGTTTTTTATTCTGTGCGCTAACCCTTCTGCAATTGCTGTTTTTCCTACTCCTGGCTCTCCGATCAGGATAGGGTTGTTTTTTGTTCTTCGGGTTAAAATCTGTAGTACTCTGCGAATTTCTTCATCGCGGCCTATTACGGGGTCTAGTTTGCCTAATTGTGCTAATTTATTTAAGTTTTTCGCATATTTATTAAGCGTTTTGTAGTTGTTTTCTTGCGTGTTGGTGTTCACTTTTTCGCCATTACGTAATTCCATGATTGCTTGTTTTAAATTGGATTGAGTAATTCCATTGTCTTTTAACAAGTTTCCAATGGAATCCTTGCTATTAATTAATGTATATAGTAAAAGTTCAATCGATACATATTGATCGTCAAACACCTTAAGATTTTCAATTGCTTCGTTTAATACTTTTATTGAGTTGTTGGATAGTTGAATTTCCCCTCCACTTACTTTTGGGTAGTTGTTTATAATGCGATCAAGCACTTGAAGAAACACCCCTTTATTTACGCCGATTTTACTGAGTAGGAATGGGCAGATAGCTTTGTCTACATTAAACATTCCCGTTAATAAATGCCCTGTTTCTAAGGTGCCAAACGTTCCTGTAGATGCAATTTCTTGGGCATTTTGAATTGCTTCTTGTGATTTGATTGTAAATTTTTCAAAATCCATAACTTTAAATTTGGTCTTCGTTCCTTGTATTCAATTTTAATTCCAAACTGTTTTTTGGCATTTTTATCGGAAATTTTGTCGTGATAACTTACTTTTTTATGCCTTTTTGCCGTTCAATATTAGGTTAAGTTGTCTATATTGAATTCGGTGGTATTTTGCTTAGACTGTCTTTTTTTTGGATAAGTGTTATGCCGAATAAACAGAATACAAAACTATTGATTCCCAGGATCATAAAGTTTAATCCACAGAAAATAAGTAGTATGATTAGTAGTGTAAAATCGTATTTTTTAGTAAAAAAACCAATGATGAATGAAAGTTCTATAAGTGTTGCGAGGGAGAACAGTATCCATCCGAACATTGGGTGTAAATTGATAAATGAAGTAATAGTAGCGAACAACGAATCTGTATTTTCAAAAATAGGTGTAAGATGTTGTTCGTTTAAAATAAGTTTCATGTGATTTAGTTCAAAGAATGATCCTCTGCATAGTTTCCATAATCCAGCTGATGTCATAGCAAATAAAAAGTAGTAACGGATTAGATCCCAAATTAATATTTTTTTTTCGCGTTGCATTACAAGTAAGGGTAGGAGTAAGAATACTATGCTGATTAAGTCATGGTAGTGGTGAAAAGTGACTGAGTTAAAATAGAGTAAGTAGGTAATAATGAGAAGTAGGTATGAAAATGCAAGGCCGCGGTGTTTGTAGAAAATAAGTAAGAGCGGTGTGAAGCAGAGAAGTAGATCAAGGAATAACGATGTGATTGCAGATTTAGCGATGAATTTTGGAAGTCCAGTTATAAAAAAAAGCCAATAGGTATTGTCAATAGAAGGGTAGAAGATGGGATTATTTAAAAAGGAGTAAAACGAGGTGTGATTAAATAGTTTGAACGTGAATGTTAAAAAACACACAAGCAACACGCAATTTTCTTTATCGATGTATTTCTTTAAATTCATTTTTTTGTCATCAAATAAATGGTGTCAATGTTATGATTCGATTTTATAAAACCGGATGATGAAAGTCGCTTAACTAATAGGTAATTACATTTGATTTTTAAATCCTGGTTGATTTTTGTTTTTAGGTAGTTTGGAAATTTCTTAACTTTATTTTCCGTATTTACGATTTGCCTGTTTAAAAAAGGTTGAAAAGAGTGTAAAAGGAAATTCTTTTCACATCGATCGTGAATTACTTTTGCAACGGGGTCTTCTTTTTTTAAAAGTCTGATGTAACTACTTATTGGATCCAATAAGTAGTTTTCTTCTAACTTTGATTGTGCTATTCCAGGGCAAGAAATGAGTTGGTATTCTGTTTTTGGTTTTATTTTTTCTGAATACATACCATAATGAATGAAAGGAAAACATTCGACACCTTTGAATGTAAAAAAAAGTTGAAAAAGGATGAATGAAATAACGATGTAAAATAAGGGTTTACTTCCTCGATATAAGCGACTAATAAAATAGGGACCGCTTGAAAGTGCCGTTAATTTTTCACGAATCGATTTTTTTTCTTGAGGTGACATTATTTTATAAAATTAAATCGCTCTTTTTAACCGACATGACATCGAGATTAAATCAAATACGCATTTAGCATTTTAAAGATAGTTGAAAATTTTAGTTTGACGCATTTATCGCTCATCCAATTCAAAATAGTGAACGTGTACTTTCAACGTGTTTTCATATAACATGTTTGAATGTACTCTATTATTGAAAAAAAACTAACTTTGTCTGATATCGTATAAACAGTAATAGTTATGTCTAAAACACTACCGACTAGGAAAGAAGATTATTCAAAATGGTACAATGAATTAGTGGGTCGAGCAGACCTTGCAGAGCATTCAGATGTTCGTGGTTGTATGATTATTAAACCTTACGGCTATGCCATTTGGGAGAACATGAAAGACGTATTAGACGCAAAGTTTAAGGAAACAGGGCATTCAAATGCTTATTTCCCTTTGTTTATACCAAAGTCTTTTTTAAGTAAAGAGGCAAATCACATTGATGGTTTTGCAAAAGAATGTGCTGTTGTTACTCATTATAGATTAAAGAATGCAGAGGATGGCTCTGGTATTATTGTTGATCCAGATGCAAAATTGGAGGAAGAATTAATTGTTCGACCAACATCAGAAACAATTATATGGAATTCGTATAAAAATTGGATTCAATCGTATAGAGATCTTCCATTATTGATAAATCAATGGGCAAATGTTGTTCGTTGGGAGATGCGTACGCGTTTATTTTTGAGAACCACTGAGTTTTTATGGCAAGAAGGCCACACTGCTCATGCAACTAAAGGGGAAGCTATTGAAGAAGCAGAACGCATGTTGGACGTTTATGCTGATTTTGTTCAAGATTACATGGCGATGCCGGTTATAAAAGGACTGAAATCAGAGAGTGAACGTTTTGCAGGTGCAGATGAAACATATTGCATCGAAGCAATGATGCAGGACAGAAAGGCTCTTCAGGCAGGTACTTCTCATTTTTTAGGTCAGAATTTTGCGAAAGCTTTCGATGTTAAATTTACAGATAAACAAGGTAAATTGGAATATGTTTGGGCAACTTCATGGGGTGTTTCTACACGTTTGATGGGGGCTTTGATTATGACACACTCGGATGATGAAGGTTTGGTTTTACCACCTAAATTAGCACCGATTCACGCAGTGATTATTCCAATTTATAAAACAGATGAAGAACGGATTGCGATAGAATCATGTGCTTTAGAATTGCTAGCTAAGTTCAAAGTATTGGGGATTCGCGCTAAGTTTGATGACGATGAAAACAGACGGCCAGGATGGAAGTTTGCTGAATATGAAATGAAAGGTGTTCCTCTACGTATCGCTATAGGTCCAAGGGATTTAGCTGCTGGAAATGTAGAATTGGCACGCCGTGACACAAAAGAGAAATCACAGGTTGAGATTGCTGGGTTGGATGCTTACGTGTTGCGCTTGTTAGATGAAATTCAATCGTCACTGTTTAATAAAGCAAAGGCGTTTAGAGAATCAAATATTAGAAAAGTAGATACTTATACTGAGTTTAAAGAACAGCTTGAAATCCATGGAGGATTCTTTTTAGTGCATTGGGACGGAACAAAAGAAACGGAAGATAAAATCAAAACAGAAACGCAAGCAACAATTAGGTGTATTCCATTAGATGCGCCAATAGAGCAGGGAGTATGTATGGTGACAGGGCTTCCATCTACCCGAAGAGTGATTATCGCTAAAGCATACTAAATGGAAACCCGAGAAAAACTCCTTGAGCTATTAAATACTAAATCCTTGTTGAAGCAAGAGATTTATGCTTCTACAAAAACGTATTTTAAAGAATTGAAAAAAAATATTCAACAAGAAGTTGAAGTTTTACAACCGTCCATTAGTGACCCCCGTATTCGTATGAGTTTTGAGGATAAGGGTGAGTATGAAGCGATGATGTTTGTAGGAAGTGATGTGTTGGTTTATCATATGCATAATAATGTTTTTTGTTTACCTCCGGATCATTTATTTTGGAAAACAGCATACCTCAAAAAAGATGAGTCTTTAGGTTATTTTGGTGTTTTTCATGTCTATAATTTCTTAGCGCAATCATACCTTTTAAATAGAAAAGAAGATATAGGTTTTTTATTAGCTCGGATTTTTATTAATAGAAAAGGTCATTTTTTCATTGAAGGGGTAGACCCATTGTCATCAAAATATGCTAAGTTGGGAAAGAATGTTGTTTCTTCTACCTTGTTTAATGAAATCTCGTTAAGCTTGTCTATCAGTGCTGTAGAGTTTGATTTGTACGTCCCTGCATACAACTCAATAGGTCAAATTAATATAAGTCAATTGGAAGAATTATCAAGTAATTTAGGTGTTCAAAAGGTAAAGCGCCTAGGCTTTAAACCTGATCAAACCATCGATGGAGTTTACGATGGTATTTAAATCCGCTTGTTTTTTAAATAAATTTGTTTAAATTTAGATTCAAATATCCTTCAATCAGCTTGCTTTGTGAACTAAATAGGAAATGTAAGTGATATTTTTTGAAATTTAGTGTTGTGTTTTTAAAAATAATCACTAAATTTGCAGACCAAAATAAAAGATAACGTTCTTTTTTTATGGCCCATTCGTCTAGTGGTTAGGACGCCAGGTTTTCATCCTGGTAACAGGAGTTCGATTCTCCTATGGGCTACAATACTGGCTAATATGGCCCATTCGTCTAGTGGTTAGGACGCCAGGTTTTCATCCTGGTAACAGGAGTTCGATTCTCCTATGGGCTACAAGAACATGTTTCTTAACTAAAAATTTATAAATAAAAAACACTATGGCTAATCATAAGTCTGCTAAAAAAAGAATAAGATCTAACGAGTCTAAAAGAGTAATTAATAAATACCAACATAAAACAGCGCGTAACGCGGTTCGTAAATTGCGTGGTTTGACTGAAAAAGGTGAAGCTGTAACATTACTTCCATCTGTGACTGCAATGATTGATAAGTTAGCGAAAAAAAACATTATTCATGCAAACAAGGCTGCAAATCTTAAGTCTGGTTTAGCATTGAAGATAAATAACTTATAATCTTTGTGATTAATTGTTTTAGGGGGATAATATCCCCCTTTTTTTGTTTTCAATAAATGAGTTAAATGCGTCGGATTCTTTTTGTTCTATTTATTCTTTCAATAGGCAATAGCTTTTCTCAGTCGGTATCAAAAATGGATACCTTAAAGTATGATTATCATACTGGTGGTCTAAATTTGGATTCAATTGATCTGTTTCTAAGTAAAAAAGCAACGCTTTATCCTGGTTCATTTTTAATTAATCCTTTTGGAGCATTAGGAAATGATTATTGCTCCTTTTACGAGCGTTTATCTGGAAAAGAGATTCCTCCATCAAATCGCACTTTAATGTATACATCACTTCCTCACCTTGGATTTATGTATGTGATGGGTGCTGCTGGATCCCAGCAACTTCAATTGAATTACCAACAGTATTTTAGACGCAATGTTTTGTTGAATTTAAACTACGATAGAGCTGTTTCAACGGGCTTCTTCCGAAGAGGCGAATTTGTAAACGCTAATTTTAATTCAATTCTTCTTTACACTGGAAAAAAACACCGACATCAATTTGATTTTTCATTTAAATCCTTTAACCGTTCTTTGAACGGGGGATTAATATCTGATTCCATGTTAAGTGATTATGGCGTTGAATTTGTTTCCATTAATAAACGACAGGCATCTGATAGTTTAAAAGAGTTTCGTGTTAGTGATATGCATTCGTATGTATTTAAGCAAGATTCCGGATTCGTTGCTGGAATATCATTGAAGAATAGTATTTCAATTTATAAACGTGTTTACCTTGAGCTAGATTCGATTTATTTACGTTATCCTTTTTATAGAGATAGCTTTAAAATTCGAGATATCCGAAGTTTTTCGCAGTTTTCTTCCCGCATTTCCCTTTGGTCGGAGTCAAAGTCTTGGGATTTAAATGCGTCTCTGGTGAAAAATTTTTGGGAGTATCGCTCTTTGGCTTTGCAATATAGGAATGAGTTGTCGTTCGATTTCAGTGCTTCATTTAAGCATATCCGATTTCCGGTAAATTTCTCATCACATGTGAATCTAATCGGTGTTTTTAAAGAACATGAGTTTAAGCTTAGAATGCCTATTGTTTCCAAGGGGTTTCGACATGAGTTTTTAGCTGTCTACGCTAAGTTAGCTCCTAGCCCTTTTCAACGTAACTATTGGTCTTCTACCTTAGATTGGTCTATTTTAAATCCGAAACTTCAAGGGTTACTTAAGTTTTCATACGGGGTAGTATTTCCTAAATTTCACCTCAACTTAAGCTATCAGGATATATCAGATTATTATTTGTTTAAATCAGATGGTTGGCAAAATTTAAAGGATATTCGTTTCTTAAATCTGACAAGTGGTGCAAGTTTCTCAATCGCAAACCTTACAATTCAGCCAAGTGTTTGCGTAAATTACCTTTCTAATAAACAAGCATATATTCCTTTGTACGACCTAAGATCACGCCTGTTTTGGAAAACAAAAACAAAAACTTCAGAATGGGTAATTGGGATGGATATTTTTCGTCAAGCAGCTTATCAATTGATGTCATACAATGACCGTTTCTCACTTTTCACTCTTGGAGATTTTGAAAATACCATTCCTTTTACAGGGATAGATGCTTTTTTATCGCTTGGATTTGATGAGTTTAGGTTCTTCTTAAAAATGGAGAATGTGCATTATTACTGGACGGACAAATCAAATTTAATACAAAAGGGCTATCCGATTACTCCGAGAATGATGCGTCTTGGAATGGTATGGGATTTTTTGGATTAATTGGTTATACCTTTAAAGGTAGCGTCAAATTTTTCTTTTTGAGCTTGTTTAAGTACTTCGATGTCTTCAGGAATTCGTCTTTTCCAACGGTTGTGTGACCATAACCAATAATTAGGATTTGATTGGATGGCTAGTTCTAGTTTTTTAGTGTGTATTTCTGTAATTTCACCCCATTCCATTGAGCTTGGTGTGATGCATACGGGTGTAAATTCAATAACGTAGTGTCCTCTTTTTTCTTTTTTTATATTGAAGAATACCACGGAATGATTGTATTTGTGAGCGAGGTATTCGCAACCGAAAGTGACCGCAGTAGCTTGGTTTAAAAAAGTCATCCAATATGATTTCCTGAAATCGCCAGGGCTTTGGTCTGATAAGATGAGTGTTGCAATTGGTTTTGGGTGTATTTTAGAAAAGAAATCAGGAACCTCGTGAGATGTGATTATTTTCATACCGAAACGAGCTCTGCGTTGGTTTAACTTTTTTTGCCAAAATGCATTGCTAAGTGGCATTCCTATTCCAACGGCTTTGTGCTTTAAGATCAGGTTTTGAACGGTGATCATGAATTCCCAATTGTTGTAATGTCCAGATACAAGTAGCACATTTTTCCCTTGTTGAAAAAGGTCATTCATCACTTCGGGATTTTTAACTTTGATTCTGGTTTTTAATTCTGTTTTAGAGATTGAAATATTTTTTATGCTCTCTGCTAATAGGTCGGTTAAATGCCGATAGAATCCGAAGTGTATTTTTTTTCTATTTTCATGAGATTTTTCAGGGAAGGAATGTTTT
>CAMDGH010000087.1 GCA_945897755.1 Chryseobacterium gleum
GCACTTGCGTACGCATCTTTTTCAAAGGTATAAAAGGAATAATTAAGACCTCCTAATAATCTAAGCATTAAACGAGGAGATACAGGAAATTCTTTAAATACTCCTAATGATGCATTCATTTGTGTTAATTCTCCAGAACCAAAAGTTACTGCAGTTTTAGTAGTATCAATGTCTGTCAACACATTACCTTTAACACTTTCTGGTCCGCTATTAGATTCCGCTCCTACATACATTCTAAGACTTGGATTTGCTGCCAATGGGAAGTCAAGTTGAAATCCATTATAGTTACCTGTTACTAATTCCAACCCAATTTTATTTTGAATTTCATCAACAGAGTTAAAGTATTCTAAACGAACTTGATTTTTAGTTAGGTTTTCATACTGTGCAATCGATTTTGGTAAGCTATCAACTTGATATATTTTTTTGAAGATTGCTGGTAATCCTGTTAGTTTTATTTCAATTATTGTTAATTTTTTATTTTCAATCGTTTTGGTTGTTGTGAAAATAGGATCTACTACATAATCACATTTATGCGTCTCTATAAATAATTGCATTGCATTACTTTTTAAATCCGTCATTGTTAAATTTACAGGTGCTGAATAAACTACAGCTTTTCTTACTGTAACAACATCGATGTCTGCAAGTAATGGTCTCATGACTAATCCTGTTTTCGATGCTTCTAAGTAGTTTTCCCTCATATTAGTTTTTTTAACTAATAATTTTGATGGAGCACAAGCAAAAAGCCCTAAGGTAATTGTTGCTAATAGTAATTTGTTTTTCATAAGCTTTTAGTGTTTGTTAAAATTTGAATTAAATTAGATGCAAATATATTAATACCTACTGAAATATAAGTTCATTTTTAAGTAAATTATGAAGGAGTTTTTTTAGGTTTACAATATGACCTTTTTTTTGATATCCCCGCTGAGCTGGAGTTTATCTTTATAATGTCCTGCGTAATCAATGTAAATTAAAACTTTATTTAAATGTGTATAAATATTTGTATAATAGTATTTTAAATTATATTCTATTAACAATTAATTTAATTGTTAATAGAATATAATGCGCTTAAAATTGAACTTGTATTAAATGAGAATATCGTGTTGAAAGAAGGGATAGTTAATAGTCTTATTACTGAATAATCTAACGCTATTATTTAGCGTAAATCTTTTTTTTTGTATATGAAGAGGTGTTTTTAGAGTAGCAATATAGATAAGGGGATTGAATTTTAATATGCTGTTTTGTTCATATTGCTCACTGCATTGGTTTGTGAAAATGATTCACCCATTTTAAGCGTGGCATCCTTTGTTAGAATTGGTTTAGTGTACTGAATTAGCTTAAATACAAAGAAATAGAAATGTGTTCGGATTTAAATTGATTAAATTAGAGTTAAAACAAAAAATCAAATGCGTTAAGTTCTACCTGCCTTTTACTGAAACTCTTAGCTTGCGTTGTTTTATCGGATTAATTGGTGTAACTTTGCAATCTAATTTAAAAACGTTATATGACCTTTAGTGAACTAGGGCTTAGAGACGAGGTACTTCAGTCGATTACAGATTTGGGGTTTGATGTACCAACTCCTATCCAACAAGAAGCAATTCCACACTTATTAAAAAGTGAAAGCGACTTTGTTGGTTTAGCTCAAACAGGAACCGGAAAAACGGCAGCTTTTGGCTTGCCAATGGTAAACAACATTCAATCGCAGTATGATCTAACCCAAGGGTTGATTATTTGTCCTACGCGAGAATTGTGTTTACAGATTACAAAAGACTTAGAGAATTATGCTAAGCATGATCGTAAAACAGCTATCGTAGCTGTTTATGGAGGGACTGATATTCGTCGTCAAATGACTCAGATTAAGCAAGGAGCTACAATTGTAGTTGCTACGCCTGGACGTTTGGTTGATTTAATTGACCGTCGCGCTATTCGTTTACAAGATGTAAAATATGTTGTGTTGGATGAAGCGGATGAGATGTTGAATATGGGGTTCAAGGAAGATATTGATTTAATTTTAAGACAAACTCCTGAAGAGAAAAATGTGTGGTTGTTTTCAGCAACAATGCCTAAAGAGGTAGCTGAAATTTCAAAAAACTACATGACTAATCCCTTAGAAGTTTCAATAGGACATAAAAATCAAGGGAACGAAAATATAGAGCATATCTACTATACTGTTAAAGAAAGAGATCGTTATGCTGCTTTAAAACGATTGATTGACGCTAACCCATCCATTTTTGGATTGGTTTTTTGTAGAACACGTCATGAGACACAATCTGTTGCTGAGAAATTAGGCAAGGATGGTTATAATGCAGAGCCTTTACATGGTGATCTGTCCCAAGCGCAGCGAGATAATGTTATGAAGCGTTTCAGAGACCGTACATTGCAATTGTTAGTTGCAACTGATGTTGCAGCGAGAGGTATTGATGTGGATAATATTACCCATGTAATCAATTACCAGTTGCCTGATGATATTGAAAATTATACACACCGAAGTGGACGTACGGCAAGAGCTGGAAAGAAAGGTGAGTCTTTAGTGTTGATTAATGCGAAGGAAATGTATAAAATTCGTATGATTGAAAAACAAGTACGTGCTGATTTTACGAAAGGGGTTGTGCCAAGTCCGAAAGAGATTTGCGCATTGCAATTGACAAGCTTGATTTCCAAAATAAAAGAAACAGAAGTTAAAGAGAAAGACATAGAACAGTTTTTACCTACTATTTTAGCTGATTTTGACAGTATGTCTAAGGAGGAGGTAATTAAAAAGTTTATTTCTGTTGAGTTTAATCGTTTTATTGATTATTACGGAAATGCACAAGATTTAAACCTTGAAGGTGGAAGAGAGCGTGGAGAGCGAAGTGATCGTTCTGATAGAGATCGTTCCGACAGGGGAGATCGTTTTGAGCGTTCCGATCGAAGTGATAGAGGCGAGCGTTCTGATCGAGGACCAAGAAGAGACAGAGATGATGATACAAAAACACGTTTCTTTGTAAGTATTGGTAAACGTGATGGTTTAAATCCAGGTGGTTTATTACGTCTTATCTGTGATGAGGCTAGCTTGACTTCGTCTAATATTGGTCGCATCGAAATTTTACCTTCTTTTAGTTTCTTTGAAGCGGATAATTCACATACGTCTAAAATTTTAGATTTAGTGAATGGTGCGAATTATGAGGGAGTAAAAGTGAGTATTGAAATCACAAAGAAAAAAGCTGAATCCAGAAGTAGGGATGATCGAGGAGGAGATCGAGGAGGAGACCGAGGAGGAGATAGAGGTGATAGAGGTGGATTTTCTGGAGGACCTAGGTCTTTTGGAGGTGGAGACCGTAAATTTGGAGGCCCTCGCACTAGTGGAGGCGGAGGTGGAGATCGAAGAGGTTCTTTCGGTTCCGATCGTTCAGGTAGTGGTGAAAGAGGTTCTCGTTCTGGAAGAGGAGGATCAGGATTTTCAAGTTCGTATAATAAAAACAATTAATCAACCCGTTTTCATTTATGGAAATTAGAAACATTGCAATTATTGCACACGTTGACCACGGCAAGACGACCTTGGTAGATAAAATGATCGAAGCAGGTAATGTTTTGAATGAAAGAGATCGACCTACGGGAGATTTAATCATGGATAACAATGATCTTGAACGAGAGAGAGGGATTACCATTGTATCTAAAAACGTATCTGTTTTGTACAAAGGAACCAAAATCAATATTATTGATACTCCTGGTCACGCCGATTTCGGTGGTGAGGTAGAGCGTGTTTTGAATATGGCTGATGGTGTTTGTTTGCTAGTGGATGCTTTTGAAGGTCCAATGCCTCAAACACGTTTCGTTTTGGGTAAAGCTTTGTCTTTAGGTTTGAAACCTTTGTTAGTAATTAATAAAGTTGATAAAGATAACTGTACTCCTGATGAGGTGCATGAAAAAGTATTTGATTTGATGTTCGAATTAGATGCTAATGATGAACAGTTAGAGTTTGAAACAATCTATGGTTCCGCTAAAAATGGGTGGATGTCTACTGATTGGAAATCTCCGACTACAAATATTGATTCCTTATTAGATAAAATCCTTGACTATTTCCCACCACGTATTATCGAAGAAGGGAATACTCAAATGCTAATTACTTCCTTGGATTTCTCTTCCTATGTTGGGAGAATTGCGATAGGATGTTTGAAACGAGGAGAAATTGCTGAAAATCAAGTTGTACATATCTCTAAGACTAACGGTGAACTCGAAAAACATAAGATTAAAGAAATCTTTGTATTCGAAGGAATTGAACGAAGAAGGGTAACGAGTGTTCAAGCGGGTGATATATGTGCTATTACGGGTATTGAAGGTTTCGAAATTGGTGACTGTATATGCCATATTGATAATCCAGAACCATTACAGCGTATAGCGATTGATGAGCCTACAATGAGTATGCTTTTTAGTATCAATGATTCTCCCTTTTTTGGAAAGGAGGGTAAAATGGTTACCTCACGTCATATTCAAGAGCGTTTACAAAAAGAGCTAGAGAAAAACTTAGCACTGCGTGTATTAGATACAGATAAAGCAGATAAGTGGATGGTATTTGGACGTGGTGTATTGCATTTGTCTGTTTTAATAGAGACGATGCGTCGCGAAGGATATGAGCTTCAGGTTGGTCAACCACAAGTTATTATCAAAGAAATTGATGGTGAAAAATGTGAACCAATTGAAGAGCTTACCATAGATTTACCTGAGGTGTTTAGTGGTACAGCAGTTGAAGCGGTAACAAAACGAAGAGGTGAAATGAAAAACATGGTTCCTAAGGGAGAGCGTATGACAGTTACTTTTGAGATACCATCACGAGGAATTATTGGTTTAAGAAATTATATGTTGACACAAACTGCGGGGGAAGCAATTATGAATCACCGTTTTTTAAATTACCAACCGTATAAAGGAGAAATTCCAGGAAGGCAAAATGGATCATTGATTTCAATGGAAATGGGTACTTCAATTCCGTTCTCGTTAAATAATTTGCAGGAAAGAGGTAAATTCTTCATTCATCCAAATGAAAGTGTTTATGAAGGTCAAGTAATTGGCGAGAATTCACGTAATGGGGATATGATTGTGAATGTTACGAAGACAAAGAAAATGTCTAACATGCGTTCTTCAGGGGCGGATGATAAAGTAAGATTGGCTCCACCTAAGGTGTTTAGTTTAGAGGAATGTCTAGAATACATTCAATCTGACGAGTATGTTGAGGTAACTCCTTCTAATTTAAGAATTCGTAAAGTCTTATTGAAAGAAGCAGATAGAAAAAGATCTGGTAAATAATTTTTAGTTTTAATAGTTAAAAAAGGCCTCTACTTAGGGGCCTTTTTTTGTGTGTGGATAACTCGTGTGAAATTATTTTTGTGTAGAACTTTTTTTGGAATATATTTACATTAAAATACCTTGAATTATGTATTTTGATGACGATGATAACGAAGAACAAGAGTATAGTTTTCAAGATGAGCTAAATCGGTTTGAACGATTTCTTCTGGGGGACGAACTCGGATTTATGGATAGTGATGCGTATGAATATATTCTTGATCAATATTTAATCCAAGGTCATTATGCTAAAGCAAACACATGTGCTGACATTGCGATAGATCAATTTCCCTTTATTTATCAATTCTCTTTGAGAAAGGCGCAAGCAGTTTCTGCTATGGGTAATTTAAAAGAGGCACTCACTCTTATTTATGCCCTAGAGCGAAAAATTGAACCTGGGTGTGAACTTTTTTTAACAAAGGCATCTATTTTTAGTCAGTTAAGGGATTCTAAAACTGCCGTTAAGTATTTTATAGAAGCATTGTCAGTTTCAGATCCAGAGGATAAAGATGAAATTTACATTGATTTAGCAATGGAATATGAGCAACTACGTGATTTTCCTGCTGCTATTAAAATTTTAAAAGATGCTTTGCAATTTAATCCTGAAAACGAAGTTGCAAACTATGAGTTAGCATTTTGTTATGATCAAATGGGTGAATTTGAGCAGGCAATTGTGTGTTACAATTCATTCATTGATGAAAATCCATATTCGTTTACTGCTTGGTATAATTTAGGAAATGCGTACTCAAAATTAGGTCAGTTAGATAATGCAATTTGGGCATATGAATATTGTGTTTTGATTAATGAGGAATTTGCTCCTGTATATTTTAATTTAGGGAATACCTATTTATCGTTAGATAAGTTTAAAGCAGCGATCCTTCAGTTTGAAAAATGCATAGAGCTTGATGGTGAAGATGCGGTTACTTTATGCTATATGGGTGAATGTTATGAGCAACTTGATCAATTAGATTTAGCAAAGCATTACTATTATCAAAGTATTGAATTTCTTCCAGAAATGGCTGATGCATGGCTGGGTTTAGGTATTGTAATGGATTTAGAAGGGAATACGAAAGAGGGGATTAAATTCATTCAAAATGCAATCGATATAGAACCACTTAATGCGGGTTATCATCAAGTGCTTGCTGGTGCATACGATAAGGCGGGAATGGAAGATGAGTCAAATGAGTCTTATTTAACTGCTTTTTCGCTAGATTCAAATGACCGTGAATTATTTATTGAATACATTGATTTTTTAGTGAATAGAGGATTTATTAAGGATGCTATTTCTTTTATTAAAACCTTTGATTCTGAAATGGAGGATGTCGATTTCTTGAAAGAATTGATGTTAGTTCATATTGAATACTTTAATGTTGATTCAGATGCTGCTTTAAGAAGATTAGAAGCATGTGTCTTAGTAAATTTAGATGCTGCATACGAATTGTTTCTTTTGTATCCAAAGCTCAATAATGAATCTAAAATACTACATTTGTATCCAAATTAATCCGATATGAATTTTGAATTACCGTTTATTCCTGAAAGATCAGAGAAAACGAGAGATACTGGTTTAACAATGATGATGGATAAGGGCTTGAGTCTGAGTGAAACCTGTCATTTTATTGAGTCAAGTCAGCAGTTTACCGATATCGTGAAGTTTGGATTTGGTACAGCTTATCTTACTGAAAAATTAGAAGAGAAAATTAAATTATACAAAGAATTTAATATCAGACCTTATTTTGGAGGTACTCTTTTTGAAGTTTTTTATGCTCGGAATAAGATTGAAGACTATTTAAGGGTGTTGGATAAATACGATTTAGATTTAGTTGAGGTTTCTGATGGTTCCATTGTGTTGGATCACGACGAGAAATGTGAGTTGATTTATAAAATGTCCAAAGAAAGAACTGTTTTGTCTGAAGTCGGTTCAAAAGATTCTGGAATATTAATAAGTCCTAATCGGTGGATAAAAATGATGAGTTCGGAACTTAAGGCAGGTTCTTGGAAGGTAATTGCCGAAGGTCGAGAGTCAGGTAATGTTGGTGTATTTAGACCAAATGGCTCTGCTCACACATTACTCATAAACAAAATAATCGCAAAAATAAAACCGTCTGATATTTTGTGGGAAGCTCCTCAAAAAAATCAACAGGTTTGGTTTATCAAATTGTTTGGTGCAAATGTTAACTTAGGAAATATTGCAGCAAATGAAGTTATTTCATTAGAATCTCTTCGTTTAGGCTTAAGAGGAGATACTTTCTTTGAGTTTTTACCTTCAGATTATGAACTTCGCTTAAAACAAGTGAATAGTGATGAGGAAGGTTTGTAAATTGATTTAATGCAACTTTCAAAGGTATTGGAAATGAAGGGGCATAATGCTCCTATTTATTCCTTGGATTTCTATAAAGGTTTATTGTATACTGGTTCAGGTGATACTTTTGTAGCTGCTTGGGATTATTCTAGTGGAGTACAATCTTCTTTTTCTATCAAAACTGATGCTAGTGTTTTTTCAATATATTGCATTGAGAGTTTGGGCTTAATGGCTATTGGTTCCAGTTGTGGATCAGTATATATTGTTGATGTCAATTCAAAAAAACAGATAACTTCATTAAATGGCCATTCTGCAGCTATTTTTTCTTTTTTATTTGATGTTTTAACTGGTTATTTTTACATTGGTGATGCTCAAGGTAATCTGAGTGTTTGGTCTACAGATTCTTGGGAGAGAAAAGTTTTTATACCATTGCAATGTGGTAAAATACGTGATTTAGTTCTTGTTTCAGGTGATTTGTTTATTGCGACTCAATCTGGAGAAATCATTGTCATGGAAACACTTTTTTTTAATTTGGTTTCGCGATGGGTAGCTCATTCTTTAGGTGTTAATTGTTTGATCATTCATCCCTCAAAGAAGGGTGTTCTTGTGAGTGGAGGAAAAGATGGTTATATTAAGTGTTGGGATTTAAAAACGAAAAAGGAGCTGTTGTCAATTGCGGCTCATAATTTTGGTGTGTATCGTATTATTTTCATGTGTGAAAATGCATACATGATTTCAGCGAGTAGAGATAAAACCATAAAGTGCTGGGATGCTTCTAATATGGAAGTGCTTCATAAAGTTACAGCTAAGGAAGGCGGCCATATTCATGCTGTAAATGAGTTGGTTGTTATAAATACATCCATGTTTGCCTCTGTAAGTGACGATAAACGCATTATCGTTTGGGAGCTTTTACCATCATGCTGAAAAAAGTGTTTTTCTTGAGTTATCTATTCATTTTCTGTCTGCCAAATAAAAAAAAATAGTATATTTGGTTTTTTAATGATGAGATTGTATACATACCGATATGCTTAG
>CAMDGH010000088.1 GCA_945897755.1 Chryseobacterium gleum
TTTTCATTACACGACTCATTTCCATCTTAGCATCTTTTTCTTTCATGTCTTGACGTTTGTCATGGAGTTTTTTACCTAGAGCACAAGCAATTTGAAGTTTAACCCATCCCTTTTCAGAAATATACATTTTTAATGGGATCAAAGTATTCCCTTTTACTTGTAAGAATTTTTCAATTTTATGAATTTCTTTTCGATTAAGCAATAATTTTCTGTCGGAACGGGGTTTATGGTTATAGAAAGACCCATTTTCATATTCCGTAATATGCATATTTCTAATGAATACTTCACCCCTAACCACCACACAATATGCTTCAAGAATACTTGCTTTACTCAAGCGTATACTTTTAATTTCAGTTCCACACAAACACATTCCCGCCGTAAATTCGTCCATTAAATGGTATTCAAACCGGGCTTTTTTATTTCGAATATTGACTTTACTCTCTGTCATAAGACAAAGTTAATTTTTTTTCAGTGGAATTTATTAACTCAATTAAGGATTTAATTTAAACAAGCTACTCATGAAAAAAAGAAAATTGAGTTGAATCGTATCGCTCCGAAAACAGATGAGGATAAAATTTCTTCATCTCCATGTTCATCAAGGTTATTGGAACATCATCAAAAACACCATACTGATGCACATATTCCATAAACAACTTATCTCCCTGAAAGGGTTGAAAAAGAGAATCACTTTCCCCGTCCCAATCCAATGAAGAAACTCCAGATAAACGACAAATACGTGAATCAAAAGAAGGTGTGCATTTTAACCAAACCCCTTCCACATAAAGCTCAACAAAACCATGAAAAACAATCTCATTCCGTTTTAGATATGAAAGCAAGCGTTCTACACCGATGTGATTTACAACAATTGAATACCCTAGGCGAGAAGGAATACCAACTCTTCTTGCACAAGCAGCAAGAACTAGTGATTTCTCAACGCACCATGCTTTTTTTTTAGCTAGAATAATATTCCCTTTGAGCGACTCCCTTCTTAAATCCAAATGAAAAGGATCATACAAAAAACCTTCTCTAACTTTAATATATAAAAATTTAGCTAGCTCCTTTTTTGGAAGTAAAATATCAACACCATTAAAAAAAAGATCAAAAGATGAATGATTGTAATTTAAAGCTTCAGTCTCTGTCAAATAACAATTCATATCCAATTCTGCGCCCATCAAATCCTATTTTAATTTATCCAAGTGAAAGTTAAGAAATACAACTGAAATAAACGAAGGTAATTTACTCAATCAAACAAGGAAGTTTCAATTCTAAGCGCCTCTTTCATAACAAAAGACTTCGTTATTTCATCCACCAAAGGAATTCGATGAACAGGAAGTTCAGGATGTAACTTTTTAATAATAGACTCTGAAGGAACATGTTCGTCCCCGACAAAAACCAAAAGAGAAATAGAAATACCGGCCAATTTTAATTGAGATACAGTTAAAAGAGTGTGATTTATACTCCCTAAATAATGCCTAGAAACCAACACGACAGGGGAATTCCAACTTGAAATTAAATCTAAATACAACAAACCATCGTTATTTAGAGGAACCATTATACCACCAGCACCTTCGATAATACACAATCGATTAGTTTTAGGCAGCATAAAATCAGTAGCATTAATCTTCACGCCAGCTTCATTCGCTGCTAAATGAGGAGAAGCAGCCATATCTAGCCGGAATCGTTCTGGAAAAAAACATGCAGGGTGAGAAACTAAGGAACTTACCAACTCAGTATCAGTTTGAGGAATAACACCGGCTTGAACCGGCTTCCAATAATCAGACTTTAATGCTTCTACTAAAACAGAAGACACAACCGATTTACCAACATCTGTTCCAATCCCAACTACGACAACAAAAGACATATATGCTAACCTCCTTTCCGTTTAACAACAAAACCTTCTTTTTTGAGTAACTCAATTACTTTATCTCTAAAATTACCTTGAATTATTATTTCACCATCCTTGACAGCTCCACCCACTCCGCATTTAGATTTCAAAAACTTACCCAATTCTTTCAAATCGTCTTCCAATCCGATAAAACCTTCAATTAAAGTAACCTCTTTGCCAGCGCGTTGCTTTTTATCCATTGAAACATATAACAATTGCTTCTGATTAGTCAAGGTATCTTGAACCTCAGACTCCACAGATTCATATTCAAAGGAAGGATTTGTAGAATAAACAACATTTACTCTATTTTTTTTCTCTTTAGCCATTTCAAAAAAATCAATTGAAAAGTGAATTTAAGTTTTAGGACATTTTTTACAATGAACCCCTTTTTTCTTGTATTTCATACAACATTCTTTTTTTTTCGAAAACTTACAATTATCACACACCATTTTAGATGTGATTTGTGCTTTTACAATAACAGAAGACAATGTACTCATGTATTATTTAGAAAGATTCCAAACAAAAGTACATTGAAATATTTAATTACCAAAAATACAGCTTATTTTTTTTCATATTTAGTAAGCACTTTATCATAAAGAGCTTCATACAAAGGCAATACCTTTTTTAAGGTAAATGAATGAGAATGAATCCATGCGTTTTTTTTAAATAAATTGAGTGTTTTCGGCTCTGACAAAATTTTCAAGGCGTTTTTAGCCATATCATCCACATCACCCACGGCAGAAAGAAATCCAGAAAAACCATGCTTATTTACTTCAGGAATACCACCCGAATTAGATGAAATAACAGGAACCCCTAGAGCCATTGCTTCTAAGGCAGCCAATCCAAAACTTTCAGTTTCAGAAGGTAATATAAACAAATCACCAATACTTAACACTTGTGCAGTATCCCTCACTTTGCCAACAAAGATTACCCTATCACAAATTTTCAGATCTCTCGCAAGATGTTCAGCCAAACCACGTTCTGGTCCATCACCAGCAAACAATAGTTTAGAAGGGATAGATTGATTTATCTTAGCAAAGAAACTGACTACATCTTCAATGCGCTTCACTTTTCTAAAATTTGATATGTGACAAATTACAGGTTCATTATCTAAAGCATATATCCTTCTTAACGCTAAATTCACCTGAGGTAATTCATCAGAAACCTCAATAAAATTAGGAATTACATGAATTTCTCTTTTGGTGCCAAAATGCGCATAGGTATCCTTTCTCAAACTTTCAGAAACAGCAGTTACCTCATCCGACTCATTTAAACAAAAGGTAATTACAGGCTCAAAAGAAGGATCTTTCCCAACAAGGGTAATATCAGTTCCATGTAAAGTGGTGATAAAAGGAATTTGAATGCCTTGAGACTTTAATATAGCGCGCGCCATATATGCAGCAGAAGCATGTGGAATAGCATAGTGAACATGAAGAAGGTCTAATTTCTCATAATTAACCACATCCACAATCTTGGAAGTCAAAACAGTTTCATATGGCTGAAAATCAAACAAAGGGTAATCGGTCACATTTACCTCATGATAAAAAATATTTTCACGAAAACTCCCGAGTCTTACTGGTTGAGAGTAAGTTATAAAATGAACTTGATGACCTTTGAAAGCCAATGCTTTACCTAATTCAGTAGCAACAACACCACTTCCTCCAAAAGTAGGATAAAGTACAATACCAATTTTCATAAAGTAAACATACTATTTTTTACGACTCAATATCGTTTTATAAATCACTTTTTGAATTTCAGTTCTCACATTCATACTTACAATCTTCCAATTTTCAGCACTCGGATATACCCTATTTGACAAAAACACATATACCAAATCTTCCTTTGGATCAGCCCACACTATCGTTCCTGTAAATCCTGTATGTCCGAAACTGCTCGATGAAACTTCACTAGTCACACCTCCCCCATGACCATTCAAAGGAGGTTTATCAAAACCAATACCTCGCCTGTTACCTGGGAATTGAGTCTTTGTATATTCTTCAACCACCTTAGCATCAATGTATCTTTTTCCATTCATCTCACCCTTATTCAATAACAACTGCATGATGACTCCAAGTTCAGTCGCATTTGAAAAAAGACCAGCGTGACCTCCAACGCCCCCCAACATAGCAGCTCCTGGATCGTGGACATAACCATGAATCAATTGCTTTCTAAAAACCAGGTCATTTTCTGTTGGTGTAATCTTACTTAAATCGTAATACAACGTTGGATTATACCCTACTGTTTTCAACCCTAATGGTTCATAAAACTCTTTTTTTAGGAAGACGTCTAAAGACAGCCCTGTTTGTTTTTCAATAATACGTTTTAAAAAATAATATCCTAAATCAGAATACAGATATTCACTTTTACCCAATGGGGCTTGAGTAATTCTAGCCAAAATTGTATCGAAATAATTTTTAGAGATCCAACATTTACTTGCTACTTGAAGGGAATGTTCTTCATCCTTAGTTAAACTATAAATAGATTCTGACAATTGATTATTTACGAGTGTTTTTTTATAAAATGGGATCCATGCTACTAAGCCTGATTGATGAGCTAGCATCTCTCTGATATTAATATCTCCGTAAGGGGTCCCACGCGTAACTTCTGGTATATAATCTACCAATTTTTTATCTACTGAAAATTTACCCATCGTTTCTAAACGCATCAATGCAAGGGTCGCTCCCACAATTTTAGTAACTGATGCTATGTCATAAATAAAATCATTATCAATTAAAGTATTACTTTCATACGTTGGGCTTCCATAACTCTTATTAAATAAAATATCTCCCTTATATGAAACAAACACTTGACATCCTGGAAAAGCCTTTTTTGTGATTGCTGCTTTCACAATGTCATTAATTCTTAAGAACTGAGAACTATCAATTCCATGTTTTACAAATGACTTTTGATTAACAAAACCTTCATAACCTTGTGAATCCTTGACAGGAAATATTAAATCGTTTTTTTTTTCTAAATCTGCTCCTCCTAAAAGACAAGAACCAACCACGAAAAAGGGCACTAATAAAATCGAAAATGCAAAAAATTTAATTGGCATGATTTTAATTTTTAAAAATAATTGATGTAAAATTAACCTAAAGCATAGTAACTAAATAAACTAGATAAATAAGTTATTAAGCATAAAATGTTTGTTTTTCACTTAAGTTCAAGTGCTAAATTCAAAAAAAAATGAACTACTAAAAAAAACGCATCTTAAAAACCTGATTGTCTATTTATACAACATTATTGATGTGAGTTGATTTAAAAAATATAAAATTTATGTAATTAAAAACTCAATAATATTAAAAAAATAAGATGAATTAATTGATGTAAAAAAAAAAACAATTTATATCATATCTAAATAAGCTATGCAATAAAATAGTAATTTTAAACATTAAATAAATGAAAAAATTTTAGAAGATTATAAATGTAAAAACATGCTAAACTACATTTTACTTTTTTTCTTCTTCATAAGCTCAACAAATCTTCTAATTGGTCAACCCGAACAAAAAAAACCAATTGAAAAAGAAGATAAAAGCACTTCTATTGAGGAAGTAATTGTAACGGGGACTTTAAAAGAAGTTAGCAGAATGGATTGTACCGTTCCAGTAGAAGTATTTTCACCCGCTTTTTTCAAAAAAAACCCGAGCCCTACCATTTTTGACGCCTTACAAAACATCAACGGCGTTAGGCCACAATTAAATTGCAACATTTGCAATACTGGAGACATACATATAAATGGCTTAGAAGGTCCATATACAATGGTCTTAATCGACGGAATGCCTATAGTAAGTAGTCTTTCAACCGTTTACGGCTTATCCGGAATACCTAATTCTCTCATTGAGCGAGTAGAAATAGTGAAAGGGCCAGCATCATCCTTGTTCGGAAGTGAAGCAATTGGCGGCATTATCAATATCATCACCAAAAACCCATTGAAAGCCCCTATTGTTTCAGTGGATATCTTCACTACAAGCTATCTTGAAACAAACGTAGATCTTGGAATAAAAACAAAAATAGGGAAGCGCACCTCTGTACTGACTGGAATAAACTATTTCAACTACAAAAACAAAGTTGACAATAATCACGACAACTTTACAGACCTTACCCTGCAAGACCGAATCTCTGTATTTCAAAAATGGAACATCAATCGAAAAGACAACAAAGTATTTACTCTTGCAGGAAGATTTCTTTACGAGGATCGCTGGGGTGGAGATTTAAATTGGAATAAAAGTTTTAGAGGTGGAGATAGTATTTACGGAGAAAGCATATATACTACTCGTTATGAATTACTTGGAAACTATCAAATCCCTTCAAAAGAAAAACTTATGTTCTCTTTTTCACTAAACAGTCACAACCAAAATAGCAGGTATGGAAAAACATCCTACAATGCAATTCAAAAAATCGGATTTCTTCAACTTATTTGGGACAAAACATACAAAAAACATGATCTACTATCTGGAATATCCTTCCGAAGTACATTTTATGATGATAACACCATCGCTACACAAAATGGAGACTCAATTCACCCAAATAGCATTCCTCAGTTGACCAATTTACCAGGGGTATTTATTCAAGATGAAATTTTAATAAACGACAAACAAAAGCTCCTTTTGGGGGTTAGAACAGATTTAAACGCTAAACATGGCTTAATATTCACACCTCGAATGGGTTATAAATACAAAATAAATCAAAAAACCAGTTTTAGAATAAACACAGGAACTGGATTTAGAGTTGTAAATATATTCACCGAAGACCACGCTTCACTAACAGGCGCCAGAACAATAGAAGTAAAATCTGAATTGGCGCCAGAAAAATCATATAACATAAATTTAAATTTTATCAAATCAATACTAACAAAACAAAATCGAAGTATAACAATAGATGCAACATTATTTTACACGTATTTTAACAATCGAATTATAGGAGATTACGAAACGGACCCAAACAAAATAATCTACTCAAACCTCAATGGTTATGCAATATCAAAAGGCTTAAGCACCAATATTGACGTAAAATTAACAAGTCAACTAAAAGCATTAATTGGAGCAAGTTATATGGATGTAGCATCATACATAAAAGACATAAAACAACAGCAGTTATTAAGTGAAAAGTTTACCTCAACATGGGGTATTTCTATTTCTTTACCTAAATTAAACCTTGAACTGAACTATACAGGAAATTTATACAGCCCAATGAGACTCCCCCTTTTAAGTGAACTTGATCCTCGCTCTAAATTTTCTCCCTGGTGGAGTATTCAAAATGTCCAACTTGTATATTCAGATAAACAAAAATGGGAGTTTTATGGGGGAATAAAAAACCTGTTAAATTGGACTCCAAACAAAAATAATCCTTTCATCATAGCAAGGTCAAATGACCCTTTTGACAAACACGTTAAATTTGACCCATCTGGAAAAGTAATCGCAACACCTGATAATCCTTACAAACTCACATTTGACCCAAACTATGTTTTTGGACCGAATCAAGGCATACGATTTTTCATGGGTGTACGTTTTAAAATTAGCTAGCACCACTTTTAAAACGTAAAATGATCTGTTTTAATTTTTTTGAGACAAATTAGACCAAAAATTAGATTAAATTTAATCTATTATAACTAATTTAGCCAAAACACTTTAAAACATTAACTAAATCAACATGAAAAAAGCTCTTATTACTGGAGTTACTGGACAAGACGGTGCTTATTTAAGTGAATTCTTACTTAAAAAAGGATACATTGTTCACGGATTGAAAAGAAGATCTTCTTTATTTAATACAGATAGAATCGATCATTTATACCAAGATCCTCATACAGAAAATAAAAGTTTTATTTTACACTACGGTGATATGACCGATAGTACGAATCTTATCCGATTGATTCAAGAAATTCAACCAGATGAAATTTATAATTTAGCTGCAATGAGTCATGTAGCGGTATCTTTTGAAACACCTGAATATACTGGAAATGCTGACGGATTAGGTACATTAAGAATATTAGATGCAGTTCGATTATTAGGGTTAGAAAAGAAAACTAGAATTTATCAAGCCTCTACTTCCGAATTGTTCGGAAAAGTACAAGAAGTTCCACAAACAGAAAAAACACCTTTTTACCCAAGAAGTCCATATGCTGTAGCAAAAATGTATGCTTTCTGGATTACGGTTAACTACCGTGAAGCCTATGGCATGTATGCGTGTAATGGAATCTTATTCAACCATGAATCTCCAATCAGAGGGGAAACTTTTGTAACTAGAAAAATCACGAGAGCTGCTTCAAAAATAGCTTTGGGTTTACAAGATAAATTCTATTTAGGAAATCTAGATGCACAACGTGATTGGGGTCACGCAAAAGATTACGTTAGAATGATGTGGATGATTCTTCAAGCAGATGAACCAGAAGATTGGGTAATTGCAACAAATAAAACTACACCTGTTCGTGAATTTGTTCGTATGGCTTTTAAGGAAGTTGGTATCGAATTAGAATTTAAAGGTACTGGAGTGGATGAAAAAGCATATATTGTCTCTTGCTCTAACCCTCAATTCCAAGTAGAAATTGGAAAAGAAGTTTTAGCCGTGGATCCTAAATATTTCAGACCTACAGAAGTTGATTTATTGATTGGCGATGCTACAAAAGCAAGAGAAAAACTAGGTTGGGTTCCTGAATTTGATTTACAAGATTTAGTCAAAGACATGATGCAAAGTGATGTCAAACTAATGCAAAAAGACCAATACCTAAAAGA
>CAMDGH010000089.1 GCA_945897755.1 Chryseobacterium gleum
ATAAAAAGGCTCCGTTCAACTTGGTTTTATACCTTATTTTTATTTGCTTCCTAATCATTTGTTACAAAACTTGCAAAGTATCGTATTTTTGCTAAATTTGTGTGTAAAAACAAGGAATAAAACGCTAATTAGTTATGCCTCATTGTAGGACGACCGAACAACCATCAACATTTGGTTTATAATCGGACAACAAATGCCAACGCTTCGCAAAATTAAAAGAGCTGTTTTGCCACCACACAAGCCGACCCAAAAACAGCACATTTAATTTTACCCAACCGCACCACGACATTACGAACATTGTGGACAAAGACCAGAAAGGGTGAAATTCATTGCGCTGATAATGTATTTTTTAGGCATTTTAAAAGTCGGCTCTACATCTTCAAGACAAGTTACAGACTTACATTTTTGGCAGCTAAAATGAATATGGTTGTGGTTGTGCTTTTCCGAACAACTATGACAACCTGCATACTTGACAACACCATCTACATTGACAACTTTGTGTATCAGCCCTTCAACAGTCAAGCGTTCCAAGACACGATAAATTGTAACCCTATCGCAAAGACCATTGGTTGCGGACTGAATTTCTGTATGTGACAATGCAACAGGCGAGTTGGCTATTAGCTCTTGTATTTCAGTTTTGGCGGTTGTATTTCTTACAGTCTTCATCTTTTTTTTAATTTTATAACGCAACACTGTTGCATTTACAAAGATAATGATTATTTTTGCAACATTGTTGCGTTAAGCTAAATTATTTTCAAATGATACCACAAACATTTAAAGACTGGACAAACTGCATTGTAAACGACTGCAAAATTAACCTTACAAAGGATTTTGCACATCAACGCTTGGCAGTTTATAAAGACAATCGAAATGCAGAAACACAAAAATTCATCTCTCTTTATGGCGAACACCATCTTTCAAATATTATTAATTGGCTAGAAAAAATCAAAAATAATGAACAATACTAAAATCAATAAAGCAGACTTAATAGGTATTTTAAGTTCATCAATTTGTTTGGTGCATTGCGTAGCTACGCCTCTATTGATAGCATTTGGAGCGGGTTTTATAACAAATCCATTTTTCAAATATCTCTTCTTAATTATCTCTTTTGTATCAATTTTTAAAGCAACCGAAAATATAACCAGCAAGAAAATATCACTTCTACTTTGGATTTCGTTTTGGGGCTTTTTGTTTTCTACATTATTTCAAGAAGAGTATGAATGGTTGCATTATTCGGGATATTTATTTGCAATCCTAATTATTATTGGACACATTCTAAACATCAAACATTGCAGAGAATGCTCAAAACAAAACGAAAATGAAAATTAGATTATTCAACATAATAATGTTTTGTTATTGCTGCACATTAGCGCCAAGTTGTAGCCTATTTTATCATTCTACATCTGAAGAAAAAATAGAGGACAAAAATTCGAAAGAGGATGGTAGTATCAGTTTTTTAGTTGTCGGAGACTGGGGAAGAAACGGCAAGTTCCATCAAAAAGATGTTGCTGACCAAATGGGTTTAAATGCTGACTCTACACATTGCGATTTTGTTATAAGTACTGGAGATAATTTTTATGTCAAAGGTGTGAGGAGTATAAGGGATAGGAAATGGAAAAAATCGTTTGAAAATATTTACACTGCAAACAGTTTACATATTCCTTGGTTTGTTTGCTTTGGGAACCACGATTACCAGGGCAGAATAAACGCACAGTTAAAATATGAAAGAAAAAGTAAACGATGGAAAACAAACAAACGCTATTATTCATTTGAAAAAGAAATACCTAATTCAATGGAAAAGGTACTTTTTATTTTTTTAGATACGAATCCTTTTGACGGCACATTGATCAGAAGAAAGCATAGTGATCTATCTAAACAAGATACGTTAGCACAGAAAAAATGGCTTATTGAAACACTAAGTAGTTCAACTTGCAAATGGAAAATCGTTGTTGGACATCATCCTCTCTTTACGACAGGTATGAGAAGAGGACAAATGCTCGATGTCCGACAATCTTTTTTATCTGTTTTTGAGAAATACCAAGTTGATGCCTATTTCGCAGGACACGATCACGATTTGCAACATCAAAAACCAAAAGGTTTTACTCATTATTTTGTGAGTGGGGCGGGTAGTGAAATTAGATCAGTGTCTCATGATAGTTTACAAACCAAATTTGCTGTTTCAGATCACGGATTTATGAATGTAGAATTGAAAAAAGATGCTTTGAACTTGACAGTAATCAATTATTTAGGGAAAGAATTATATAAAACAACAATTATAAAATGACAACACGATCAAAAAAATTACCCGTAACTGTTTTAAGCGGTTTTCTTGGAGCAGGAAAAACAACATTGCTCAACCACATTCTGCATAACAAAGACGGCTTAAAAGTAGCCGTTATTGTTAATGATATGAGCGAAGTAAATGTAGATGCAAGGCTTGTAAATGAACAAAATGTGCTTTCACGCACCGAAGAAAAATTAGTAGAAATGAGCAATGGTTGTATTTGTTGCACACTTCGAGAAGACTTGATGATAGAAGTAGAAAAATTAGCTAACGAAGGCCGGTTCGACTATTTACTCATTGAAAGCACAGGTATTAGCGAGCCAGTTCCAGTGGCTCAAACATTTAGTTTTGTGAGTGAAGATGGCGATATTGATTTGTCCAAATTTAGCTACATTGATACAATGGTAACAGTGGTGGACTGTTTTAATTTCTTTAATGATTTTGGGACAAATGAATTGCTGGTTGACCGAAAGTTAACCGATATGGAAGGAGACGACCGTACAATTGTAAATTTATTGACAGACCAAATTGAATTTGCTAATGTGATTATTCTAAACAAAACAGATTTAGTTGATGTAAAAACAGTTGGACTTTTAAAAGCATCCATTCAAAAATTAAATCCGAGTGCTAAAATCATCACGTCCGATTTCAGCAAAGTTGATCCTAAAGAAATACTAAACACGAAGTTGTTCGACTTTGAAGAAGCACAATCATCAGCAGGTTGGCAAAAAGAACTTGAATTAGAAAGTCACACCCCCGAAACAGAAGAATATGGTATCTCATCATTTGTTTTTCGTAATCAAAAACCATTTCATCCCGAACGATTTTGGAAATATCTAAATGAAGATTATCCAAGCGGAGTAATCAGAGCCAAAGGACTATTTTGGTTAGCATCAAGACCAAATGACGCAATAAATTTCAGTCAAGCAGGAGGTTCTTCACGGCTTGAAAAAGCAGGTGTTTGGTGGATAAGTATGCCTTACAGCGAACGAATAAACTATGAATCATTCGTTGACAATAGAGAATATATTGAGAGCAAGTGGCACAAACAATGGGGCGACCGAATGAATGAACTTGTTTTTATCGGGCAAGACATAGACAAAGAAAAAATGATAGACGACCTTGAAAAATGTTTGTTGCAAGACAATGAACAACAGCAATTTGAAAGTAAAAAAGAATTCATAGACCTATTTCCAAATAATATTTAAATTAACAATGTGCCCCCTCTTTTGGTGGCACATTTGCTTTTTTACCACCGCACAAAGCCAAACAAAAAATCCAAAAGAGCCACCAAGCTAAAGCACCATAACCAACGTTGAAAAAGAACAACGAAGGCATAACACGGGTTTGGCAAAAGTGGCGGTTCAGTGCTTCGTATGACAGTTTTTCTTATATTTGAAGTTCGGTTCTTCGTATGAAATTTAGTGGTAAAAATCGCCACCTTCGCCAAGCCCGAAACCGTTACCACACATTAGCATGATAACACCAAGTTGGAAAGAAATAGAATGGGTTTTTGAAAATGACCATGGTACTTGCAGGGATATTTATGTTCAAGAAACTACATTGTCTGATTGGGAAAAACTAATTGACTTATTAAATGATAAATATCCTACCTGTTTTGATTTGTCAGATGGGCAAAGAATCCCATCTAAAATCGATAAAGAATACGTAATTAATTATTTGAAGAGAGAAATCGACGAGGAATATGACTCGAAAAGTGTCGCTATTGATTTAAGTGGTAAAGAAATCAGAACTCACTTCTTTCAAATAGAAGAAATTGAATTCGATATCGATCCAGATATAATTACTAATAATGATGATTTAAAAGACCTTTTAGATTTCATGTCTGATGTTAGCAAACATCTAGATAAACCAATAATACTTACTCCAGAAACTTGTCCAAATTTTCCCATGATTAAAATTGACTCAAATAGAGGAATTAAAAAGATCATGACTCTCGAGGAATCTGAAAAATATAAATATAAGCCCTCAATAAAAGACAGAATATTGTCAATAAGAACGAGAATAATGATAAAATTTTTCCCGAAATTATTTGTGAAAAGGCTATTAAACAGTTCACGAAAACCAATTAGTCCGAGTAATAAAAATAAAAATAAAAATGTGTGGTAACAGCCGTCTAGCGCCTTCCCTCCAACCTCACTTCGAAAGAACAACCAATTTAAAAGAAAATAATTTTAACTTCGGTGTAACGATTTATTTAAAAAGTCGGGCCGATCGCCAGGCAGCGAAACGTTAGGTGCAATTTTAGACGACATTATGACAAAGACACTTTATCCCGAAATTGAAAGTGCTGGCGGACTGATTTTCGCTTTAGATATTGCATTCAAGAACATTGGTTCAACTTTAAGAGTGTCCAACGACAACGACCCTAAATTTTTTCCTGGGGCATTTGCTCGACTCGAAAAAGACAATAAGTTTTCTCAAATTTATATTGCATCAGAAAATAAACTTTATCTGCCTGACTTTTGGCGCGAAGGTGTATGGCTTGCTCACGGACAAACTGACAATATTAATTTTCTCGTTGAATGCATCGACTATTGGCTGACGACTAATGCGAATACAAAACAATTGGCGGACAAATTTTCTTTCGTGACACCAAACGCCGACGCAACAATATTTGACGAGGGAAAAGAAGTGGAATATAGATGGCAATCTATACTTAACGACGCTCACCGAAAGGAAATAAAAACATTTGCAGAACTTGCCATTAAGGACACAGTCCTTTCTAAATTATTTCCCTATACAAGTTTAATGACTTTATGTTTTAGCCGCTGCACGGGCTATCCATTCACATACGACACACCGACAGTTAGTCCAATTATAGACACCGAACAATATCTGGTAAGACAAAGTAACAATGACATTATCGGTTCTGGTTCTGCGAGTGAAGCACTTAAAATGGTTCTTGCCAATTTACCTAAGGACATCGGTCCAGCTGTAAAAGGGACATCGGAGGACTTATAGAAACTGCACCTAACAGCGGTCTTGCGACAATTTTTTGCGTGTTAACGCTCAAATGCGTAACTTGGACTTAGCAAAAAACGGTGCAAGGCCGCAAAACGTTATGGATAATTACAATTATGCTCTATTATATTCGTGAAAATATTAATAATTCCCAGGAACAAGCAAAGCAAAAAATTAGCTTAATGCTTGCAAACATGGATTATAAATTAAAAACTGATATTCATAATACAGTTGGTATTGAAACGAGGATTTATCAATGGACGAATACTAAGAAAGACCATTGCATACAATTGATTTGGGATGGTAAAGAGGATTGGTTTGATTTAGGAGAATTTAAATACACAGATGATTTGAACTATTTAAATGCGAATCAATTAATACTCGTTCCTTTAAAAAGAACAAAATGGTTTAATAGAAAGAACTATATTGATAAGAAAGTTGACGAATTAATTGAAGCAATAACTAATAAAATATCCATAACAGCTGTCTAGCGCCAACCCTCTAATCTTGCTTCGAAATAACAAACCATTTGAAACAAAATAACTTTTGCTATGGAGAAACAATTTATTAAAAGAGGAAGACCGATTACCAAGCATCAACCGTTCCACATACTTTAAAAAAACACCCTAAAAATGAATGAACTGAAATTAAAAAAATCTTTTGACAAATATTTCAATGCACCAATTGAAGTGTGTAACATGTTTACGGACCTTTGTAAAGAAGTCACATTCAAGAAAAATGGATTAAATCTTTGCCTAAAGTGAATTTTTTTTTTGATGAACCTTGTGATTGTGTGGATTGAAAAGAAAAAATAGTATATTTGGAGGAGAAAATTAAAGTGCTTGAAATTAAAAAAACTACCTTAAGTATTTAAAAATGTTTATGTACTTTGTTTTTAATGAATTAATAAGTTAAATTATAGTCAAAATTGACACAGCGCGAAGTAATAGCAAAACTAACTTACTTTAAGTGAGACATTAGGGGTCATCCTAGAAAAATGACAATGCAAGTACGAACAGACAGAAAGAATATGAAAAAAATAACCCTTTTATTTTTTACTCTTTTAGCAACATCTATCTTGTGTGCCCAAACTACTTGGTATGTATCAACAACAGGCTTAAATTCTAACTCAGGTGCGAGTGCCTCTAATGCTTTTGCAACCGTGAACCAAGCTATTTCTGTTTCTTCCTGTGGAGACAGTATCTATGTTTTAGGTGGAATTTATCACGAAAAAATCAACGCATACTCCATTTGTCCTGATAATAATCGTATCATAATCCAAGGCGATATTTCCAGTCGTCCACTTATCATTGGAGATTCAACAGTTACCAATAAATACGCAATAAGTGCAAGTGGGCAAGGGTTTACATTCCGATACCTAGAATTAACAAGCCCCTATCCCAATATTTGTAGTCAATCAAACATGGTTGTTGTTGGCAGTGGAGATTTTATGAGTTTTATTGACCTTATTATTAGAAATTCGGGCTATGATGGGATGAAAACAACTTCGGATTGTAGTTCATCAAATTGGGCAAATAATTGGAAAGTGATAGATTGTCAAATAATCAATAATGGATTAGGATGCCCATCTTCGATTCAAAATGGAGATGGTATAGATTTTACAAATTGCCATAACTGCCAAATCATAGGCACGAAAATTCTTAATAATAAAGGTCATCAATTGCAAATTAAACTTGAGGCAAGAAATGTAACGGTAGAAAATTGCAGAATAGAAGGCAAACTGCTTTTTCAAATTGGATTACCAGGCAGTACTCCTCAATGTGATGCAACTGCTTTAAATGCAGACAGCGTTTTCTTCAGGCATAACATCATTATAGCCAAAGGAGATACTAGTGAATTTATTTTCAAATTGGCAGATGTTTCGCATCTTGTAATTGAAAATAATACAGTAATAAAAGATAGCATCTCTTTTGCTAATGTTGGATTTATCTGCTTTGGAGGATGTGCCAGTTCTTCAAACTGGGTGAATACACCACAAAGTCCTATAGTTATTCAGAATAACATTTTTGCAAATATGAGCACTACATTATTTTTTGCAGGACCCGACACTTCTTATTTTGATCCTTTTGGAATAACATTTACCAATGTAACGGATAATTATAATTTATTTTATGATGTTAATGGTGAGTTTACACTTCCTGTTGACGGAGGCACTTCATCACTTGTTGGCAATCCTTTGTTTTGCGATTATCCTAATAGCTTCGAGTTAACCAGCAATAGTCCTTGCATTAATTCGGGAGATCCAACAAGCCCTTTAGAACCTGACGGCACACAAAATGATATAGGTGCGAAATACTACCATACTCCTTGCAATGTTGGTGTAAACAATTCAATTAATGTTATAAATTCATTTGATATTTATCCAAATCCTGCAAACCAAACCCTAAGCATTTTTTGTTCCAACAATCAATCGGCAAAACAACAAATTCAAGTTTACGATGCCGTTGGCCTATTGATTAAGGAGTTTGAGATTTTAAAAACAACTGAAATCGACATAAGTAATTTACCAAGTGGACTTTATTTTATTCATCTAAAGAACGATCCACAATTTTATCGCAAAATTATAAAGTTATGATTAAATTAACAGAAGAACCAATAATTATTGACGCAAACGATAAGTCATATTAAGAAGAATGAAGCGCCCGACTTCAAAAAAATGATAGACAAAAAACTTACTTTCAATACTTTCAAAAAACAGACACTATGAAGCAAACAACAACATTAGGACACAGTAATTTAACAGTCAACAGAATTGGACTTGGCTGTATGGGTATGTCAGAGTTTTATGGTTCTTTTAACGAAAAAGAATCAATTAATACGTTGCATAAAGCAATCGAATTAGGAGTAAATTTTTTCGACACAGCCGATATGTACGGTTGGGGAGCCAATGAACGACTATTAGGAAAAGCATTCAAAGAACGGTGGAGCGAGTTAATAATAGCGACCAAGTTTGCGGTGATGCGAGGACCAAATGGTGAGTTTCTTGGACTTAACGGTAAGCCAGAATACGTCAAACAAGCTTGCGAACAAAGTCTTCAAAATTTGGGAGTTGATACAATTGATTTGTATTACATGCATCGGCAAGACCCGAAGGTGGAAATTGAAGAAATTGTTGGTGCAATGAGCGATTTAGTAAAACAAGGAAAGGTAAAACACATAGGAATTTGTGAGGCTAATGCAGAAAT
>CAMDGH010000090.1 GCA_945897755.1 Chryseobacterium gleum
TAATTTATAAAATGTATTAAGCATTGAATAATCCAAAACCTATTTTATTATCAATTAAACCTGAATTAATTATTTATAATTGAAGCCATTGTACTTTAGTTGACTATAATATAGTCGAAGATTTATCCAAGGCGTTTTTGGTGTATGGATAAAGAATATTCGCTAGATAATCCCCAAAAGTAATACCTAAGCGCTATTTCTATACCACATTAAAAATTTGGAAATAGCTACTGTTATTCTTTCTAATGGTATTGATTTACAGAAATCCTGATATTATTTAATATAATTGGAAGAAAAAACGTATTAATACATTATGTTAAATAGAATATTACTTAATTTCATGAAATCGAATCCCTAGATCTCGTTCAATCATTCTAATTTGTTTAATTTCTTTGGATTCAATGAAGGAAATTGACAATCCCTTTTTACCAGCACGACCTGTTCTTCCGCTGCGGTGAACATAATTCTCTAATTGATCAGGGAGTTCAAAATGAACAACAAATGATAAATCAAGTATATCCAACCCTCTAGCTGCAATATCAGTTGCAACTAAGTATTGAAAAGTACCTTTTTTAAACATTCTAATTACCTTGTCCCGATCTCGTTGTTCTAAATCACCATGTAATGCGCTTACATTGCACTTTAAAGCGATTAATTTTTCACATAGAAATTGTGTAGATGCTTTAGTTCTACAAAAAAAGATGCCTGACTTATTTTTTTGAGTCTTAAGAAATAAGGATAAATACTCAATTTTTTGATTGGTCGGACAAATAAAATATTGATGTTCAATGGATAAATTGATATTTTTTTGTTTGTTTACCTGAATTCTTTTGGCATCTTCAGAAAGATAATTTGTAATTATCGTTTCTAATTCAGCTGGAATTGTTGCTGAAAACAACCAAGTGAAACTATTTTTATGCGTTTTTTGTAAAATCAACTCTACCTCTTTTTGAAAACCCATTTTCAACATTTCATCAGCTTCATCTAGTACTACTGTCTTAACTTGATCTAAAGAAATAACTTCTCTCTCTAATAGATCGATTAATCTTCCCGGTGTAGCTACAATAATCTGGGTTGGTCTCCTGAGTGCTGCGATTTGCAAATCTATTTTTTCTCCTCCGTAAACAGCCTTTGTAAATACATTGGTTGTAAACTTTGTTAGTTTAAATAATTGCTTATTAATCTGTTGACATAACTCTCTTGTAGGAGCTAGTATCAATGCTTGAGCGGCAGGATTTTGAGAATCTATGTGTTGAATTATCGGTATTCCAAAAGTGATGGTTTTACCTGTTCCTGTTTGAGCTTGACCAATAAAATCACTTTTATACTCGAGTAAAAAAGGAATTGCTTTTTCTTGAATTTCTGTAGGTTTCGTAAAACTTAATTCATTTAATGCGCTTAATAGATAGTCATCAATGCCTAAAGCAGAGAACAATTCGTTTTTAATCATCATTTCTTCTTAATTGTTTTTCCCAGTAAATATTTAAGAAGGATACTAATTTTCGGGATATAATATTAAAGTATCGTTTTGTTTTGTATCCACCAACCCATGTAATACCTCTAACTGCATTAGTTAAAAAAACTTCATCAGCAGCAAGTAGGTTTTGAGGAAGAATTGAGCATTCGTAAACTTTAATCCCATGCTGTATTGCAATATTTATAATTTGCATCCGCATAGTTCCCCCCAAACATCCTTCCTCTAAACTTGGCGTGTATAATACACCATTACTAACTACAAATAGATTTGAGTTTGAACTTTCTATTACAGCTCCCTTTTCATTTAATATTAACAGATCGTCTTTTTGATTTTCCTTAGCAGTGATAGCAGCCATCACATAAAGTAATCCGTTTTTAGTTTTAAAATTAGACAGGAAATTTTTTTGTTTTTTAATATCATAATAAATATCAATTTCAATCCCTTTCGAATTTAATTCAAAATGATTTGAATCATACGGAAAAACTTCAATGAAATAGGTTGTATCGTTCGTCTCAGGAAAATAGGTCCCTCCTATTGATCTGTCGATAGAAACCCTACATTTACCTCCTTCAGTAATCCCCGATAATCGAGTGATTTCTTCTATTTTTTCTATCATAAAATCGATAGTAAAATGGAAAGGAATATTCATTTTTAATGCTTTTACCCCTTGAATCAAACGGTTAAAATGATGCTCTGTATTAATCACTTTTCCATCAATAATTCGGACAGTTTCAAATAATCCATCACCATAAAGATATGATCTATTTCCAGAAGCTATTGAAGCTCCTTTACTTGGAATAATTACACCATTATTATTTACGTAAATTGTATTCATTTTCATTATTAAAAAATATGATTTAAAAAAGCAGCACCTTTAGAATGATTTATTAATAATAAGTAAAAAATACCGAAAAAAGCACCTCCTATGTGAGCATCGTGTGCGATATTGCCCCTACCCTTCTTAAAACCCCAATATTCAAAAGCTAAATATAAAGGACCGAAAATATATGCTGGAATTGGAATTGGAATAAATAATAAACCAACGTTCATGGTTGGATTCCATAATAGTGTAGCAAAAAGAATGGATGAAACCGCTCCTGAAGCTCCTAATGCACTATAATTAGGATTGTCTTTGTTTCTAATATACGGCCAAAACGTTGAAATTATCCCTCCAATAAAATAAAGTATTAAGAAATGAGTCGATCCAACAAAAAGACCATACGATTCTATCAATTGATTCTCTAAATAAGAACCGAACATATAAAAAGAAAACATGTTAAACAACAGATGAGAAATGTCTGCATGGATGAAGGTATGAGAAATAAAGCGAATGTACTCCTGATTATGATTACATAAATATGGAGAAAATAAAAACTTAGATATAATCAAAGAGTCCTTAAATCCCTTAAAAGAAATTAAGCATACGAGAATAATAATGATAATTGTTATTGACATTTGAATTTAGATGATTTTATTTTTTTTTAAATATAAATAATTAAATCAAAGCATCTTTCTCGTTTTAGGTTATTTTTTTAGACAAAAGAGAATTTAAGTTGTTAATTTCGTAAAAAAAAATATAATATGAGTATTTTAATATCCCCTTCCATGTTATCATGTGACTTTGCAAATGTTCAACGTGATGTAGAAATGATCAATAAAAGTTCGGCTGATTGGTTTCATATTGATGTTATGGATGGAGTATTTGTACCTAATATTTCTTTTGGATTCCCAGTTATTAAAGCAATTCATTCACATGCTAAAAAACCTCTTGATGTCCATATCATGATACAAAATCCTGATCCATACATTAACGAATTTAAGTCTTGTGGAACACATATCTTGACTGTTCATTATGAGACTTGTATTCACCTACATAGAACAATTCAAGCTATAAAGCAAGCTGGTATGAAGGCTGGAGTTGCACTTAATCCTCACACTCCTATATCCGTTTTAGAAGATGTTATTTGTGAATTAGATTTGGTTTTAATTATGTCAGTAAACCCTGGTTTTGGAGGGCAAACATTCATAGCTAACTCAGTGAATAAAGTGCGTGAACTAAAAGCATTAATAAACCGTAAAAAAGCTTCTGTATTGATAGAGGTTGATGGAGGCGTAAACTTAGAAACAGCTAAATTGCTTGTTAACGCTGGTGCTGATGTTCTTGTAGCTGGTAGTTTCGTATTCAATTCACCAGACCCAATTTCAATTATTAAGTCCTTAAAAGAAATCTAAATTTACTTTTTAAATCGACCGAATATGTTTTTTTTTCGACTTATTAAATCAGGTCCTTGCGCACTTTTTAATAACTGATATATTTTTCCCCAACCGATAAAACCACCAATATTTCGGTCGTCTATAAAAATATCTACATTTAACTTTCTTGGTGTGGCTTCATTGTATATTTCTTCTTGATAATTTTTATTAACTGCGTAAAAATCGATGCCGTTTTTTTTACAAAATGAGACTGCTTCCGCAAGCTCCTCCCCTTCTCTATAGGTCCATAAAATCAAACGATGACCATCTTTTTTAAGTAGCTCTAATGTTTCAAATGCAAAAATCAATGGTTCCCCAATACTTGGATACCGATCTTCTACAATGGTGCCATCAAAATCTACTGCAATTGTTTTTGTATTTCGAGGAATCATAATTAATAGTTTCGAATTGAAAAACAAATTTATCTACATTTTTTATAGTAATAGTAATTTTAAACAAAAAAAACATTAAATTTGTATTGGGTAAGTCTTTTACGACCAGCTCCTTCTTATTCCTCCAGGACGGGAACGTAGCAAAGGTATGAAGTTGAGCGGTGCGATAAAAGTAGCTTACCCACTTTTTACCTCCTCTATTTTCCAGTTTTTTATCTTACTTTTGTTAAAAAACAATCCTAATGGGAAATCCTACTTTATTACTTCATGCTACAAAAAAAGAATCTTTAAAACGATTTCATCCTTGGGTTTTTTCTGGAGCGATTAAATCTAATACAACTCACATAAACGAAGGTCAACTTGTTGATTTGATAGATAACCAACAAAAACTTTTAGCACGAGGTCATTTTCAGCCAAGTACCATTGCTGTTAGGGTCTTAACTTTCGAAGATATTACGATTAACCAAGACTTCTTTAATGATCGAATTGCCAAAGCAATTTCCGTTAGAAAGAAGCTAGCTCTTTTTAGTGAATCTAATTCTATTCTTAGGCTGGTTCATGGAGAAGGAGATTCATTACCCGGTTTAATCATTGATTTTTATAATGGTGTTGCTGTAATTCAATGTCATAGTATTGGAATGTACAATTCATTAAATGAAATCTCACTCGCACTTCAATTTGTTCTCAAAGAACAATTAATTGCTGTTTATTCAAAATCATCAGACACATTACCTGAACGTGTTAAACCTGAAAATAAATATTTATTTGGCCAGGTTGAAACCCCTCATTGTGCTATGGAAAATGGGATTCGCTACCATATTGATTGGGTTAATGGTCAAAAAACAGGTTTTTTTATTGATCAACGCGAAAATAGAGCTTTAGTTAAAAAATATGCTTTAGATAAAAAAGTATTAAATACTTTTTGTTACTCTGGAGGTTTCAGTCTAGCTGCTATCTCAGGTAATGCAATTTTAGCACATTCTTTAGACAGTTCTAAAAAAGCAATAGAGTTAACTAATGCAAATATTACTTTAAATGGGATGGGAGAAAATCACCAATCCATTGTTGCGGATACAATGGAATATATTAAAGAACTCCCGGAAGACTATGATATCATCATACTTGATCCACCCGCATTTGCGAAACATAAAGATAAAAGACATCAAGCAATTCAAGGATATAAAAGATTAAATGCTCATGCAATTAGACAAATCAAACCAGGAGGCTTAATCTTTACGTATTCCTGTTCTCAAGTGGTCGATAAATCCATATTTACAAATACGATTATTGCAGCAGCAATTGAAAGTGGTAGAAATGTGAGGATTTTAGAGCAATTACACCAACCAGCAGATCATCCAATCAGTGCTTTTCATCCTGAAGGTGAGTACCTAAAAGGATTGCTTATTCAAGTAGACTAAAAAAAGGGAATGTTAGATCTGAAATATAAAACCATCTTAGGAGTAGCAATTCCTTTAATGATTTCTTCTTTTATTCAGTCTATCGTTTTGATATCAGATGCAGCATTCTTAAGTAGGCATAGCACCTTTGCTTTTGATGCGTGCGGAAATGCGGGTCTTATCTATATTACGTTATATGTTGCATTATCCGGATTGAGCGATGGAGTTCAAATATTAATAGCACGAAGGATTGGACAAGAAAACAATGGAGCAATTGGACGCATATTTGGCACTTCCGTTTCAACCATTTTTTTATTTGCTCTTATTTTCTTTTTATTTATTTTGCTCTGTTTTCCAACTATCCTGCCTCTGTACTCTAAAGATCAAGCATTGGCTTCCGGTCAAATTTCATTTTTATCAATCAGAGGCTATGCATTGTTTACATGTGTTTTATCATTACCTATTCAAGCTTTTTTTTATGCAGTAGGTAAAACATGGGTTGTTATGATAAGTGCGTTAATTACCGCTTTTTCAAATATCATAATGGATTACTTTTTCATTTTTGGATATCAAAACAATATTAATCCAATGGGACTAGAAGGTGCTGCATTAGCTTCTACATTGGCTGAAATAATGGGCATGTTGTTTCTAGTAGTTTATTTATTTTATTCAAAAGAAAGAAAGAAATATGATTTATTTAAACATTTTAAATTCCAATTATCTTCTTTTGTTGAATTGTTAAAAATAGGGGGGCCGCTATTCTTCCAAGGATTTGTTGCATTAGCAACATGGACTGTTTTTTTTACGTGGATTGAGCAAATGGGAAGCTTTGAATTAACTGTGTCTCAAAACATTCGCGCCATTTATTTCCTAGCATTTGTTCCAATAGTTGGTTTCGCTTCTACCACTAAGACTTATATATCGCTTTATTTAGGGAAAAACGATGTTGGTTCTTTAAAAACAATACAACGGAAAATTCAATTATTAACTGTTGCTTTTTTAATTTTATTTTTTCACGGTGCATTGCTTTATCCTGAATTTATGATTTCTTGTATTAATCCATCTGAATTATACATTGAAAAAAGTGCATCTATTTTAAGATATGTTAGTGGATCATTTTTAATTTTTGGTTTTATCTCTGTTAAATTTCAAACTGTAAACGGCTCAGGAAATACGATTTCCAGCTTTATTATAGAGTTATTAAGTGTTTCTATTTATATGATATTTAGTTACTTTTTAATAAAAGTATGGCAAGTAGATATTTTTTGGGTATGGTCAGTGGAGTATATTTATTTTGGATCCTTAGGAATCCTATCCATCTTTTATTTAAAATTTTTTAACTGGAAAACTAAAATTATATGAAAAAAAATGATTTTAAAATCGTATTCATGGGGACTCCTGATTTTTCGGTTACGATTTTAAACGGTTTATTAGAACATCACTTTTCAATTGTTGGAGTGGTTACTACGGCTGACAAACCCGCAGGAAGAGGTCAGAAATTAAGTGAATCAGCAGTGAAAAAATTCAGTTCTGAAAAAGGGCTTAACATAATACAACCAACAAATTTAAAAGATGAAGATTTTCTTTCAGAACTGAGGTTATTAAAAGCTAATTTATTCGTTGTTGTGGCATTTAGAATGTTACCCGAAGCTGTATGGAACATGCCTAGTCACGGAACAATTAATCTTCATGCTTCACTCCTACCAGCATATAGAGGTGCAGCTCCTATTAATTGGGCAATCATTAATGGAGAAGAAAAGACAGGGGTTACTACATTTTTTATTGAAAAAGAAATTGATACAGGATTAGTTATTGAAAGAGAGTCAATGTCAATATCAGAAAATGAAACTGCAGGAGAACTTCATGATAAACTTATGGCATTAGGTTCTAAGTTAGTTATTAATTCAGTTAATCAGATTATTGAAGGAAGTGTAAAACGAATACCACAAGCTCAGTTAATGGATCTTACAAATTTGAAAATTGCGCCTAAATTATTTAAAGAGCAATGTAGAATAGATTGGAGTTTACCAATGGAACAAATTCATAATCTTTCGAGGGGACTATCTCCATACCCTACTGCTTGGACAATTTTATTTAACGAATCAAAAAATGAATCAAAGACATATAAAATATTTAAGACACAAAAAACAGGGGTGAAAACTGAGGGGAATAAGGTTAAATTTGAGAAAGACGGTATTTATATTCCATGTCTTGACTTCTACCTTTGTGTAACAGAAATTCAGCAAGAAGGGAAGAAAAAGTGCAACTATAAAGAATTCATTGCCGGTTATGGTTTAAATATCTTTTCAGTATGTTAAAATTTACACTGAATAATAAATAATTAAACACCTCATTACCATTAAGTTAATAAATATTGATTTTGCTAACTTATT
>CAMDGH010000091.1 GCA_945897755.1 Chryseobacterium gleum
AAAGTGGCTATCTCAAAACCCAATTTATCAAGTTCCAATTGCTCCTCACAAAAGCATCCACAAACCGCACCGTATTTTCTTTATCGATAAACTCCTCCATGCTACTCATCTGAATTTGAAACCGATCTTGAACACCTAAATAACCCATGATTTTGAATTAATTTACATAAATACAAGGAATTTATCGCTTGTTTTAACTCTTTAATTACTATATTTATAATCTAATTGGTGTTAGTTTTTTCAGAGACTGACGTTGGGGGCAAGTATAGACATTAAAAAAAACAAATAAATGCAACCTCGGAAAATAATCTTACTTAGTCTGTCTCTTTTGTTTTTTGGCCATGTCTACTCGCAAAATACAAAAGTTGACACAGTTAAAATCGGTGCTTTTATATCTTCACTAAACAATTTTGAAATTGGAAGCAATACAATCAATGCAGACATTCATTTATGGTGCTTATACAATGATTCTAGTTATAATTTTGAAAAAGAAATTGAATTCATTAATTGTGATGAATTCAGCTATAACGGTACAAGTATAGAGATGCTTGAAAACCAGCATTGGTTTTATACAAAAGCGCTTATTAAAAGCAGGCAAAAATTTTCCACAAAGAACTATCCTTTTGACTCCCAGAAGGTAATATTTAGTATTGAATCATCTGAATATACAACAGATGATTTTGTTTTTAAACCAGACTTAAATGGTTCCAAACTTGATTCTATTGTTTATTCGCAATTTGATGATTGGGTAATAGATAATGTGTCATTTACATCGACCTCAACACTATATGAGACATCTTTTGGTGACCCAACAGCATCCAACAGTTCCTCCCCTCGTTTTGATATAGCTATTAGCATAAGTCGCACTGGCTCATGGCTAATTTTATTCAAACTTATAACCGGAATTATAGTAGCATTCTTGATTTCATCTTGTGTTTTTTGGATAAAACCAATTAACACGGATCCACGCTTTGGATTGTGCGTTGGCGGTTTATTTGCAGCAATAGGTAATAAATACATTGTAGAGAGTATTATACCATCCACTAATGAGCTCACCCTACTCGACTATTTACATAACATTACCTTCATCTCTATTTTTTTAATAATTATCATATCTGTAATTTCTCTTCGCTTATTTGAGCAGGATAATGATAAGATGAAAAAAATATCAGAGAAGATAGATTTTATATCGTATTTTACAATAACAATATTGTATTTCACAATTATTTCTTATTTGATTTTTGTATTTTCATAATAATGAGGTTAACATCAATAGACATAATACGCGGATTTGCAATTCTAATAATGATATTTGCTAATGCATATCCATATCTTTATCCATTTGAATACTGCCCTAAATTACTCAGATTGTTATTTTCCTCAGCCGCACCAATATTTATTTTCCTCAGTGGCGTTTCATTGAGGTTAGCTCAGGAAAATGGCAAGGAAATTAAATCACTAATTTTAAGAGCATTTCAAATTTTATTTTTTGCCATTATTATCGACATGCTTATATGGTCGATTTCACCATTTATTACAATGGATGTGTTATACTTAATTTCTTATTCTTTGCTGTTAACAATTTTCCTGATAAGCTTTTCTGATAAAATCAAATTGATTACTGCCATTGTAATTGTTATATTTTTAGCAGTTACTAATAATTATTACAATTTTGAATTAAATGAAATACCGCTTGGCAGATTTTTTTCGGAAAACTCTCTATTTCTGTTTTTGCATCATGTTTTTATTGATGGTTGGTTTCCTGTTTTTCCCTGGACAGGATTCACAATTTTAGGTTATCTTATTTGTAAAAATAGGATAACCCTTTCAAAATACTCGAATTACATGTTGTTATCGGGTATTACTTTTATCTTCGGATTTTCTCTGCTCTATAACATTGAATTGGTTAATTTGAATCCAATTCGGGATGGATACACTGAAATATTTTATCCTGTTTCAATACCTTTCTTGTTCTATATTTTCGGATTATTTATGTTAATTACTCCGCTTTTCAATTTTAACTTAAGGGGGCTTAGTCTTGTTAGCTTACTCGGAAAGTTTTCACTACCTATATATTTTATTCACACATTTTTAATTAAATTTTATATCCCATTTTTTTCACAATCGGCAGACCACTTTAATAAATTCATTTTTTTAAGTGGTATTTTAACATTGTATTTATTAATATTTGCTTACGTATTTTTAATTAAAAGTTTAGCAAATAAAATAAAAAAAAATAGACTTACCGCATTTTTATTAGGTGTATAACTCATAAAACCACCCCATAACATTTAGAGAACTAGCAGAAAAGCCTATATTAGAGCCCTATACGTGGGCTTTTTTTGTTAGTTCGTGTTGGCCGAGTACCTCAGTTTTCTCTTAGGTGGAAAAGTCGCATTTTCAGTCTTTTAATTTGATGCTGAACATACTCATTATTGTTTTTTCGCGCGCTTTTAACAATGTTAAATTTACAGTTCCCCTACCCAAAAAAATGATTTTTTTAGAACATGTTATTTTAAATACCTCTTGGAATAACGCTAATTTGCTTACTCCTTTTACAGTGTTGGCTCCTTGTTTTTATACTCTATAAATCTGTTTAATGATTGATTTGTTATCGGTTTTGTTCCAAAACGTTTGGGATAAACAATCACTAAGCGTCCAATTTTACAACATGGACAAAGCGTAATGTCTTTCCCGTATTTTTCTAAAATCCGTTGTTAAACGGGGATTTTAATTACGGGCCGTAAAGGACTTAATTGCAACAACTCTCGGATATGACCTAATCGCTTTCGGTTAGAATTGATTTGCAAAAATCCATAATGCCCCCAAAAGATGCTTTAGCATTCTTTTCCAGTACCTTCTGCTGTAACGATACGATGCACATCGGGGTGAAATATGTCAAGTTTCAAATAAAGGCAGATCTACCTTCTGTTTTCAAGGTGGCTATTTAAAACCCAGTTTATCAAGTTCCAATTGCTCCACAAAAGCATCCACAAACCGCACCGTATTTTCTTTATCGATAAACTCCTCCATACTAATCATCTGAATTTGAAACCGATCTTGAATACCTAAATAATACATGCTTTTGTATTTAATTTTACATAAAAAAAAAGGAATTTATTGCTTGTTTTAACTTTTTAATTACTATATTTATGATCTAATTGGTGATCGTTTTTTCACAGACTGTCGTTAGCGTACATTGGTTAATTTATCTAAATTTGAGACATCAATTTAAAATATGAATTAGATAAAACTAAGAAACCCTTTCATCAATTATCAATATTTATAACATAATTTCAAAAAATAAAAGCCATGAAGAATAATAATTTTAAATTTAATTTATTATTTGTGCTTGCTTCAATACTATTCTTGACTTCAGGGTATGCACAAACAGTAACGATCGAAAAAAAACCAACAGAAGCAAATCTATTATTAAAACAAATACATAATAAAAAAACCAAAGTTCTATTTCATGGTATTGGTTCTGAACCATTTTGGGATTTATATATCACTGAAAATGAGGTTTTATATTCAGTTAACGAGCAGAATACTTCTTTTATTCTTTTAACTCCATTTGATAAAAAAATCAAGACCCAAAAGATAAGTTACAAAAGTATAGATGGTCAAATATTTAAAGTAACTATTATAAAAGAGCCTGCTGGAGATGGTATGTCTGAAAGTACCTATCCATATACAGTAATATTTTCAAAAACAGAATTGTATCTTAATGGAGCGGGAGATTCAAAATTACTGCACCAATAGCAATTCAAAGTTAATTTTAAACCAACCCATAACATATAAGGCTTAAACGCTGCGTAACGATAGCGTAGTTGCGGCTTAAGCCCTTGTTGACATTAGCTTTCGCTATGACACGTCTGTTTTTATGGGATCTCAAAAAAACGGGTTTAGATTTTGAGTTGAAAAGTCATTTTCAAGCAATGGCTTTTGAGTTGAAAATGCGTTTTTTTTTATTTCAAATACGATAGGTTTTTCTTCTCTTTTTGTTTTCGGTATGAAAACATAGTTTTTCAAGCCATTTTTATCACTTTCGAGTTTTTATTTATTGGTTTTCAGTTTCTTACGTAAATCTTTAATTTTGGAGTAATAGACAAAATAGTGCCTAAACACCAGAATATTCAGTTGCCCCCGTTTAATATAGCCCTCAGAATGAAATCGACTATTGGTAATCTCAACTTTGATTTGCTTAAAACGTAGTCATAATAAGAGTTGTAGAGGTTTTGAGCCTAATAAATGTTCATTACGCCGAAATGCATTACTTTTCATAAAAATGCATCAATTCTATGTACGATTTTACTTCTTGAGTAACTAAATAACGGATGTCTTTTTTATTTTTTATTGCATTTCGAATATAAGTAGAAGAAATATTCATTATTGGTAAATCTGAACAAAAAACAAAAGAGGGATATTTATCTGTCAATAGACCAATTGAAGATAATCCGTTACCAATCGCTTCTTCAGTAGTTGGACTTCTTGGATAAACAAAAACAGGATAGTGCTGTATAATAAATTCGTAATTCTTCCACTTCGGCAAACTACGTACATTATCTTCTCCCAAAATGAGACTAAATTGATGTTGTGGGTATTTCTCCTTAATACACACTAAAGTGTCAACCGTATAGTTTGGCTTTGGAAGCTTAAATTCAATATTTGAAACCCGTAACTTTTCGTTAGATTCAATCGCAAGATGAACAAGCTCCAATCGGTGATAATCCGATAACAAAGTTGCTCTATTTTTAAACGGATTTTGAGGTGTAACAATCAACCAAACCTCATCTAATAAGGGGTGATCAGCTAAATAGTTTGCTATAACTAAATGTCCAACATGAATTGGATTGAATGTCCCAAAAAAAAGTCCAATTCTCATTGAGTTAAAAAATCAGTTACAATACGATCTGCTTTTTCAAAAGCATCGTGTAAATTATTATTGTCTAATATAAAATCAAATTTAGATGCAAAAGAGAGTTCTTCCTTTGCTTTCTGCATTCTCACGTGTATTTTATCTTCACTTTCAGTACTTCTCATCCTCAATCTTCGTTCCAGTTCTTCGTAAGATGGGGGCTTAACGAAAATCGACAATGCATCAGCACCTAATTTATGTTTCAACGAAAGTCCTCCAACTACATCCACATCAAAAACAACGGTTTTTCCGGAATTCCAAATACGTTCTACTTCAGAAATGAGTGTTCCGTAATAATTATCAGCATAGACTTCTTCCCATTCCAAAAAAGCATTGTCCAAAATCTGTTGTTTAAATTTTTCAACACCTAAAAAATAATAATCTTTTTGATCCTCCTCTCCTTTCCTAGGCGCTCTACTACATGCAGAAACAGAAAAAGACAAGAGTGAGTTAGTCGCTAATAAATGCTTTACAATAGTTGTTTTTCCAGCACCAGATGGTGCAGAAAAAATGATACATTTACCTCGTATTCTATTCATAAATTAAAGTGTATTTAATATTTGCTCTTTAATTTTCTCCAGTGAATCTTTCATTTCGACCACTAATTTTTGAAGCTCAAGGTGATAACTTTTACTTCCTAAAGTGTTAATTTCCCGACCAATTTCTTGAGATATAAATCCGAGTTTTTTACCCGTAGCTGGAAGTGTCATCGTTTCTATAAAATAATCTAAATGATTTTTTAAACGCATTTTTTCTTCGGATATATCTAATTTCTCAATGTAAAAAATCAGTTCTTGGTGAAACCTACTTTCATCTAAACCAATTACAGATGCATCTTCTAATCCTTTCCTCATTCGTTCTCTTATAGTTTCAATACGTAACCCTTCATAATCTTCTACTTTTTCAAGCAGAGAGGCAATGTGGTTTATTTGAACACTAAATTCTTTTTCTAGAGCAACACCTTCTTGTCTTCTAAATCGGTGTAATTCATTGCAAGCACTAAGAACCAACTCATCTAAAAATAAAAACTCTTCTTTTGAAACGGTATTACTGGATTGGATCAGAATGTCAGGCATCTTAACTATTAATGGCAAATAATCGACTGTTATATTACCTAAAATCTGATTGGTTTCTTTTAAATCAGTGTAATAAGCCTTTGCTAAATCCTTATTTATTTCTATACTTTTAACAGATCCTGAATTCTCAATCGAAATATTCACTTCCACTTTTCCACGATCTAATTCTTGAGCTATAAGTTGCCTAATTTCAAGTTCTTTTTCTCGGTAGTTAGAAGACAAACGAACGTACAAGTCCATTGTTTTACTATTGAGTGCTTTTATTTCTACACTTATCTTTTTATCATGGAAATTAGCGCTTGACTTTCCATACCCTGTCATAGAATGTAACATACTTCAAATTTTGAGTAAAAATAGAAGAAAAACACAAACTATTCACTTAAGAGTTCAATATCCTTAATTTGATTATTCATATAAATATCAATATTTAGTTTATTGAATAAAATATCAGGCAAATAGGGTTTAGTACCTAATGTATTTGAAAGTAAAAAATCATATAAAAAATCCGTTCTAAAAATCCGTTCTAAACTTCCATGTCCATAATTTTCATACGCAGTAAATATGTAATTTTGAGATTCCTGTTTTGCAATTGCCTCTACTAATTGAAGGCTTTGAGAAAAAGGGACTAATAAATCACTTTCTCCATGAGCAATCCAAAGGGGTGTTTCTGTGAGATTTTTCGCTAACTGAATATCTCCCCCGCCACAAAATGACGCTGCAGCTGAAAATGAATGAGGAAACATGGCAATTGTTGATATTACACCATAAGCACCTAGGCTCATCCCAGTTATAGAAATTTTAGTAGTATCAATTCGGTGAGTTTTTTTTACACTTTCTATACAATTCATGATTTTAATTGGATCCCACGATAAACCATTGCTAACTTGAGGTGCAATAATAATTGCAGGAAATGATCTTCCTTTTTCAATTTCAGCAATGACACCATAACGCTTTAACCTTTCTAAATTAGTACCACTTAGACTTCTTCCATGAAGAAAAATAATAATTGGCCAGTTATATGAAGTGTCAAGATTATAATTAGTGGGCTCATAGCACCAATATGGATAAACCGAATTGAGATTTTTCGAATCAATCACTTTATCTAATTTAGATGCTTGACAAAAAAAAATAGAAGGTGTCAAAAAACTAAATACAATGGCAAGAATAAAAATAAATATTGCTCTCATAGGGTTTCATAATGTACATTCATCTTTTTATACTTGATTAAATGAATTATGTTGCATGAAACATGCTAAAATGAAATCAAAAAGGAAGTATTATTAAAATTATTTTTACCGATTTTATGATAAGAATTGAACTTATAATTACAGAATTGACTCTCCGAATTCATTATCCGAATTGATTATTTGACAATTATTCTATCAAAATAGTTATTTAAAAAGAAAAAGCCCAGTAAAAAATTACTGGGCTTTTGCTCCTCCTCTTGGACTCGAACCAAGGACCCTCTGATTAACAGCGTGAGCCATAATCATAAAATGCCTTAATAATCAAACTACTATGTTTTAGCTATTTTACATATTTCTGCAAAATGATGCATTTTTGCACTCTAATAAGACACTCTATAATTAAATCCAATAAATGAAACAGATTAACTATTTTATAGTTATAAAATAGATATAATACATTAAATAAATGAAAGCACAAATTTTCGATTCAATTCCAAATACAGGAATTTTAAAGCCAGTTTTAATCAGAAGTATGAACGATTATATTGAAATTAAAAAAGGTAGGTATATTCATAATGATTATTCACATCCTTTAAAAACTAAGGATGTGAATTTATATTCAAGGGTCTATTGTCTAGAGTATAATAAATATATAATTTATTGGTTTGATTCATTCGGACATCA
>CAMDGH010000092.1 GCA_945897755.1 Chryseobacterium gleum
AATGCTTGGTATTATGTTCCACAAATGGGTAAAAGTGCGTCTATTAAAGATGTTTTGCCGGCATTAGTTCCGCATTTAACTTATAAAGGTTTATCCATTAATAATGGTGATTTAGCCAACAAAACATACATGAGTATGATTGACGGATCATTTAAAGGTAATGTAAATGAAACAAGAAACGACTTATTAGAATATTGTAAATTAGATACCTTAGCAATGGTTGAAATTTTCCTCAAATTAGTTAATTGATAATATTATTTTTAGAAAAATTTTATCTAAAATTTTAATGGCTGAAATTGATCTGAAACGTCTGTTAAATCTAAGGTTCAGAAAAATATTTTTTTGTAAAGCACACTAATTTAGCCCACTAAAATAAAAAGACATTAGCAACCATCTGAAATTTGTTGAGTCTATGTTTTCACAGAAACAACTAAAACAAATTATTATGAAAAAATTACTGATATTATTTTGCTTGCTATCGATGAATACAATGGCGCAATATTTAGATGGCGCAATACTTGGTCGAGGGGGCAATTTCCTTTGCGTGTCAAACAGCGGATGTGCAGAATTAAATTTTCAAGTATTTGGAACAGCAGAAGGACCATATACATTTATTTACGATGTAAATGGTAAGGTAGACACGATAAGTTCTTTTGAATATTATCAATGCTACATGGATAAACCTACTATTGATACAAATTATCAACGTCAACGAAAATTTTTATCTAAATTCTTTAAACAAAATGAACTTTTTGAGCTCATAAATAATTCTCCAGGCTTAATCACCTTTAATTTAATTAGTATTTCAAATAGCGATTCAACTGTTGTTTTAAATAGAAAGTTTGACTTTCAACTATTTTATCAAAATACGTTTCAACTCCCAGTAATAAATGCTTGTTATGGTGATGAAGTGTCATTAGATCCTTCAGAATTTTATCCAGGTATGATTGGAAATATATTTTGGACTAATTATCCATCAAATACTTCTACTTTAAAAATTAAAGTAACTCAATCCGAATACTTATCTTTTTTGGGAGAGACTAATTTTGGATGTGCGATAAAAGGTTGGGGAAACATAAATATGTACGACAAAATTTTGCAACCAGCTGCAATCATTGATAGTGCGGCGTGCAATAATGGTTCTATCGAACTAAAAAATATCGATTCAACGTACAAGTTCAACTGGGCTACAGGTCAACAAAAAAACAAATTAGAAAATATTATTGCGGGTAATTACAAACTTAATATCTCCGATAAAAATGGTTGCACAGAATCATTTATATATCATGTACCTAAAAAAGCAAGTTCAGAAGCATGTGGTAAGATCGCAGGGAATGTATATTATGATTTAAATAAAAACTGTGCAAAAGATGTAGACGATAAACCTGGAACTTACAGAACTTTAGTAGCAAATCCTGGTGAATATATAGCCATTACCAACAAAAAAGGAGAATATGAATTTGCCCTTCCTTTTGGAAATTATACGATAACAGAAATAAATTCAGATAATGAAATTGCAAGTTGTATAAAAGAACAAAAAGTAACATTGGATTCAGTAAATACGCAACAATTCGATGTGAACTTTTACGATACAGCGCATATTCAATACGATGTAATGTCAGATTTAGTAATAAATGAAGTACGACCAGGCTTTACATTTAATGTTTACCCAAAATACAGTAATAAATTTGGCGAAGGAGATTTTACTACTGAAAAAACTTGGTTTACTTTTCCTGATTCTATCACAATTCTAACCTGTAATTTTCCGTATACTATTTCAAATGATACCGTATATTTTAAATTAGATTCCACGTATTCAAATCATAACCCAATTATTTTACAAGTAAAAGCGGCACGTAGAATTAAATTAGGTAGTGACGTCACTTTTTGCGCTGGTATTGACGGAAGTAAAAGTGAGAGTAACACACAAAATAATATTACTTGTATCACTTTAAAAGTGACAGGTTCTTATGACCCAAATGATAAAAAGTTATTTGTAAATGGGATCGAAAAGTCAGGGGATATTTTAGTAAAAGATACCATTTTAGATTACCAAATTCGTTTTCAAAATACAGGAAATGCCGATGCAATTAATATCTATGTTTTGGATACAATTAGTAAAAACTTAGATTTATCTTCGTTTGAATTTATTTCTTCCAGTCATGCCTGCGATGTTATTTACTTGGGAGATAGAGTTTACAAATTTGATTTCCCTAACATTCATTTAATTGATTCCATTACAAACGAGCCTTTAAGTCATGGATATATCAAATACAGAATCAAACAAAATAAAGTAAACGTATTAGGTACCGAAATCAAAAATACAGCATACATCTATTTTGATTTTAATGACCCAGTAGTTACGAATACAACCCTAAATACAGTATCTATTGAAACAAAATCATTGGGAATTCATACAAATTCGTTCAATCCACTGAAAGCATATCCAAATCCAGTTAATTCTCAACTAACCATCGAAAATAACGAAGCTATTTTAGGAATAAATATTGTTAGTTTAGATGGTAAAATTATGAAACAAATAACGGATTTAAATGGCTCAACTGTTTATACGATCCATGTAGATGATTTAAAAAATGGACTTTATGTACTTGAAATTGTGGGTGCTTCTTCTACGCATAACACACGAATAATTAAACAAGATTAATCCTAGAAATTATTTGATAAAACAAGTAGAGCCACAATGCCATATTAACCCAGTAGAGCCACAATGCGTTGTGGCTCTACTGGGTTAATATATTATAATGATTTACTTCCCCTACCGTTTTGATAACGAACGATTTATTCAAATAGTTGTATCGTTGGTTTAGCTTCAAGATGATATAAATTTCGCCTTGTGACCAAATTTTCTTTCATGTAGGAATAATTTTTCATCATTCTAAAAATCGGTTTTTTTTGGGGAAGGCGAAAATTTCCTTTGCGTATGCAGCTATTTTACTATCCATACTTTTAGTAGGTCCAGGTAAGTTATCATTAGACCTTTACTTTTTAAAAAAGAGCATCAAAACCGCCTAAAATCTATACTCATTATCGAAGTTTAATTCGCATATAAAACTTCCCTTTAAGTCTTATTGTGTAGAACAATAACTGCTCTGTCGTTGTTTTCTTTTAAAAAACCGAATTTTAGTGGAAAATAAATTTAGTGTAGACTATGCCTCCATTCTTAAAAAGATAGCAGCCATTAATCCCGTGAAATATGCCCATTCAAGAAACTATATTGATGGCCAAGTCAACTATTTATCTCCCTATATTTCACGAGGTGTAATAAGTACAAAACAAGTACTGGCCAGCCTACAGGGAAAAGGCTATTCATTCGATCAATTGGAACCCTTAGTCCAACAACTTTGTTGGCGGGATTATTTTCAACGTATTGCCCAAGTAAAAGACATCAATACTGAGATCAAGAATGTTCAAGAGCAAGTAATACACTATGCAATTCCGCTTTCCATCTTAGAAGCAAAAACCGGGATTCAAGCCATTGATAGAGCCATTGAAACCTTATTTGAATCGGGTTATATGCACAACCACAACCGTTTGTATTTGGCAGCATTGACCTGCAACATGGGTAAGTCGCACTGGCTTCCTCCTGCAAAATGGATGTATTATCATTTGTTAGATGGCGATTGGGCGAGCAATGCGTGCAGTTGGCAATGGGTTGCCGGAGCCAATAGCAGTAAAAAATACTATGCCAATCAAGAAAATATAAATAAGTATACCGCTTCAACGCAGCGAAATACGTACTTAGATACGAGCTATGAGGCACTTCCAGAAATGGAAATACCTGCTTCATTATCAGCTACCCAAGAATTTGATTTTGAATTAACGCTTCCCGAAGGCGACAGCATTCAATTTATTCCTAATCAACCAACATTTATGTATAATTACTACAACCTTGACCCATTGTGGCATAAAGATGAACCTGGAAATAGGATTTTATTGCTTGAACCTGAGTTTTTCAAAAAATATCCAATCAGTAAGAAATGTATGGCCTTCATGTTAGACTTGAGTAAAAACATACAAGACATTCAAATTTATGTGGGTTCATTTCAATCATTTTCAATTGAGTATAAAGAAACAAGCATCTATTACAAAGAACATCCGCTTAATTTAGCTTATCTTGGAGTGCAAGAAGAAAGAGATTGGATTGCAAGTGACGTCGTAGGTTATTACCCCTCGTTTTTTGCGTATTGGAAAAAAGTAAAGAAACACTTATAATTAATAGAATATGATATTAACGAGAGATGATATTGCGCAATTTGAGCAACGCTATAGAACAGCTTTTGTCAATTCCCTAGCAGGTTTTCGACAGGCGGTGTTAGTTGGAACAAAATCACGAGATAACAATTCAAACCTGGCAATTTTTAACTCGATTATTCACCTTGGTGCTAATCCTGCCTTGCTGGGTTTGATAAATCGACCTGATAGTGTTCAAAGAGATACCTTGCAAAATATCATTGAAACAAAAGAATACACCTTAAACTACGTTCGTTCCAAAGAGTATGAAAAAGCCCATCAAACTTCGGCGCGTTATGAAAAAGGAATTTCTGAATTTGAAAAGGTTGGTTTTGAAGAACTATTTCATCCATTTTGCACAGCACCATTTGTAAAAGATGCTGTGGTATCCATTGCGATGAAATTGGAAGAAATTATTCCCATTCAAATTAATGGAACCGTATTGATTGTTGGGAGTATCAAGCAGGTTGTAATTGCTGCAGAAATGATTGAGGAAGACGGCTTTGTTGCTTTATCAAAAGAAGATGTGTTAATCAGTCAGGGACTTGATGCCTATTTTGTGTCAAAACCAATTGGACGGCTTCCCTATGCAAAACCATAAACCGTTATGGCAAGTCACGAAGAAGAAGTTCAGAAAAAGGAGATTGTAATTGTTTGGCTAAAACGAGATTTGCGTTTTACAGACCATGAACCACTGTTTTACGCCCAAAAACAGCCTTTACCGATCTTGCTAGTGTACTGCTTTGAACCCACCATAATGCAGTATGATGATAGTGATGTTAGGCATTGGAGATTTGTTTACCAATCCTTAACTGATATGCAAATAAAGCTTCAGAGCTTAGATTCAATGATCGCTATTTTTCATAACGAAGCACGAGTTGTATTGTGTGAGATTGCGAATCATTATGCTATTAAAACCCTATTTTCTCACCAAGAAATTGGAAATAAATTAACATATGACAGGGATATTATCATTCATGATTTTTGTAAAAACAATCAAATTGAATGGAAAGAATACCAACACAATGGAATTGTAAGAAAATTAAAATCCCGAAAAGTTTGGGAATCCCTATGGAATGATAAAATGGAGGCACAAGCAGCCTTAATTGATGATGTAAATTGTAATTTCCTTAAACTCGATGAAGCACTTTATAATCGTTTAAAAGGCGAACCACTAGCGAAAGAAATAACGACAAATAATCCCTCTTTTCAGCCAGGAGGGGAGACGAATGCATGGAAATATTTAGATGGATTTTTAAAAGAGAGACACGTCAATTATTCTAAACACATTTCAAAGCCCGCCTTAAGTCGAAAAAGTTGTAGTCGCATTTCTCCCTACCTCAGTTATGGTAACATTAGCATGCGCATGGTTTATCAATATACGAAACAGCACTATGCAGCCTCGCCGAATAAAAGAGCGCTCTCCAATTTTATTTCTCGCTTGCATTGGCATTGTCATTTCATGCAAAAATTTGAAGACGAATGTCGAATGGAATTTGAAAATGTAAATAGAGCATACGACTCCTTGATAAAACCAAAAAATGAAGCTCATATAGTAGCATGGCAAACCGGTCAAACGGGCGTTCCGCTTGTTGATGCCTGTATGCGCTGTCTAATTGCTACAGGATATGTAAATTTTAGAATGAGAGCCATGGTGGTATCATTTTTCGTATTCAATCTTTGGCAAGACTGGAAAGAATTACATTTTTTAGCAAGGCAATTTTTGGATTATGAGCCAGGTATTCATTATCCCCAATTACAAATGCAATCTGGAGTTACAGGCATCAATACCATTCGGATTTACAGCCCGATAAAAAACTCCCAAGAACATGATGCTGACGGAATATTTATTAAAACCTGGTTACCTGAATTAAAGCAGGTTCCAATTGAATTAATTCACGAACCTTGGAAAATGAGCATGATGGAACAAGCGCTCTATTCGGTAAAAATTGGAACAGACTATCCCCTTCCAATTGTGGATATTGAAGAATCCCGAAAGACAGCAAGTGATATTGTATGGCATTATCGAAAAACCGATAAGGTGAAAACTGAAGGAAAAAGGATTTTAGAGAAACACGTGAATACAGAAAGTGCTTCAAGAACCAGGAAACGAGGTAAAAAATAAGCATGAAAAACATGAAAAAAACCGATTTACCTTCAAAAATTTGCATCGTTTGCTCTAGGCCTTTTACATGGCGGAAAAAATGGGAGAAAGTTTGGGAAGAAGTAAAGTATTGCAGCGATAAATGTAGAATGAATAAATCTAAAGCATGAGAAAAATAGGCATTGTTTTTCCACATCAATTAATAGAGCAAAATATACTTGCTAAGACATGTGACACCATCTATCTAGTGGAAGAATACCTCTACTTCAAACACTATCATTTTCACAAAAAGAAAATTGCTTTCCACCGAGCAAGCATGAAATTTTACGAGAGTTACCTTCAATCCAAAAATAGTACAGTGGTGTACATTGAATCGTTTGATGAATTAGCTGATATTAGAAAACTCATTCCCTATTTAAAAAATAAAGGAGTTCAATCTTTTGATTACATCGATACCACAGATTACTGGCTTGAGAAAAGAATTACTAACGCTTGTAACGAATGTGCCATTCATCCGATTAAAAAACCTACGCCACTATTTTTGAATACCTCTGAGGAGCTCGCTTCTTTTTTCGCTACCAAGAAAAGAATGTTTCAAACCGAGTTTTACAAACATCAACGCTTGACTAAGAATATATTATTAGAAAAACAAGACAAGCCAATTGGAGGAAAATGGACATTTGATGATGAAAATCGCCTGAAATATCCCAAAGGAAAAACAGTACCAAAAACCACCTTTTTAAAACCCAATGCCTTCTATGCAGAAGCGATTGCTTATACAGAAAAGCACTTCTCAAGTAATTATGGAGTACTAAACACTGATTTTATCTACCCAACTACTTATGTAGAAAGTAAAAGTTGGCTAGCAGCATTTTTTAAAACACGATTTTCCGAATTTGGTGCTTATGAAGATGCGATTGTAGAAAAAGAAACTATTTTGCACCATAGCGTTTTAACACCCATGTTAAATGTTGGATTGATATGCCCAAAATTCGTCATTGAGGAAGCTTTAAGCTATGCAAGTAATCACGAAGTTCCATTAAATTCACTCGAGGGATTTATACGTCAAATTCTGGGCTGGAGAGAATTTATTAGAGCTGTTTATGAATTGAAGGGAAAGGAAGAACGAACCAAAAATTATTGGGACTTTAAAAGAAAAATACCTGCTTCATTTTGGAATGGCACAACAGGAATAGAACCTATTGACAGTTGCATAAAAAAAGTCTTAGAAACCGGTTATGCTCATCATATTGAACGACTGATGGTACTTGGTAATTTCATGCTGCTCTGCGAGTTTGATCCAGATGAGGTGTATCGTTGGTTCATGGAATTATTCATTGATTCCTATGATTGGGTTATGGTTCCCAATGTTTATGGAATGAGTCAGTTTGCTGACGGAGGACTGATGGCAACCAAACCCTATATTAGTGGTAGCAACTATTTAATGAAAATGAGTGATTATCAAAAAGGCGACTGGCAGCCCGTTTGGGAC
>CAMDGH010000093.1 GCA_945897755.1 Chryseobacterium gleum
ATCTTATGTCTATTCTGAATGTCAACGATTTTAGGTGTCTATTGCATCATGGTCCACCTCTTCCCATTCCGAACAGAGAAGTTAAGCCTGATTGCGCTGATGGTACTGCGGTTTTGACCGTGGGAGAGTAAGTCGACGCCACTTTTAAAACCCGATTCTGTAAAGAGTCGGGTTTTTTCTATGCACTATAGTTATCAATAATTGTCTAACCTAATTAGACCCTTAGAGCTCAGACATGAGACCTCAGACATGAACATAAGATACCTTCTTATGTCTAATGTCTTATGTCTAAAATCTTATGTCTATAATCTAATGTCTATTGCATCATGGTCCACCTCTTCCCATTCCGAACAGAGAAGTTAAGCCTGATTGCGCTGAAGGTACTGCGGTTTTGACCGTGGGAGAGTAAGTCGACGCCACTTTTAAACCCGATTCTGTAAAGAGTCGGGTTTTTTTTATGCCCTATTTTTTTTGTTACTTACGCGTTTGGTCTGTAAACATAAACAAACAACACATTTTATTTTGTAATAAGTTCATTATTAAAAAAATAGTTACTTTGGTTCCAGTGTCATTTCTTTTTTATGTTTATATTTAAACTTAGTTTAAACTTAATTTGAATATGTTAAATATCAATCAGAAACATATCATACTTGGATTACCGATATATTTGTATTGGAAAATTCAATCAAGATATAATTTTTGTTTGATGTATTTTCAAATGAGTAACTGGATGTTTTGGCGAAATTGGAAGCTGGTAGCAACCCAAGGAAAAAGAACCATTGAAACCCATAATGAGACTTATTTTCTTCGAGATAGACAAATAAAAGTTAAATTATACAAGTTTCGTTGGTACGGAATCATTCGCGTTGAATCCCTGGAAGCAAAATTAAGCAATACTTTCACAGAAGTTGATATTCAACCTGTAAAAACAAATGAATTTAAAGTTGAAATTGAACAATTTAAATTAAAGGAGAAATCAAGCATGAAAGTAAATACGGCTGATTTCAAAATGAATACAGTACCTAATAATGTACGTTTTAATTTAAAATCGTTGCGTTTTAAAGGGTTAAGTGACTGATTATAAACAATTAAAGTATAAATTATGCAAGAAGTAAATGACTATTTAGCAGAGCACCAAAATATTTCAAAAGTTACACAACGATTATGGTGGTGTGCTGGTGCTGATATAAATTTATTGAAAAAAAGTCCAATGTCAGATAGGGTTAAATATGCTGGTATTGGGGGGATTGTTTTTTGTACGGGCTTATTAGCAGGTGTATCTGGTGGTTATGCTTTTTATACTATTTTTAGTCCAAAATTAGACGCGATTAATTCTGCTCCAACCCATTTACCAACTTTAGCTTTGTCGTTTTTATTTGGAATTATTTGGGCCTTAATCATTTTCAATATGGACCGATTCATCGTTTCTAGTACAGGAAAAGGGGATGGGACAGATAAAATCACTTGGAAAGAATTCGGTCAAGCGTTGCCTCGTATCATCATTGCTGTAATTCTTGGATTTGCAATTTCTGCTCCTTTAGAAATTCGAATTTTAAAAACGGAGATAGATGCAGAATTACAAAGTGTTCAAGATGATAAATACCAAGAATTAAATGCCAAAACAGATACCATTGTGAATCAACAAATGTCAAATAAAAAAGTCGATTTAACTAAGGTAGAACATCAAATTACTGAGATTGAGTCTGGTTTTGAAAAACAACGATTAGAGATTTTAAACGGGCGAAAACGGTTAGAAGACGAAATTGCTGGTAGAATAGGTTCAGGGAAAGCGGGTGAAGGTCCAGCAGCAAAAGCGCAAAAGGAAAATTTGAATAAGCAAGAGCAGGAATTAAATGAAAAGAAATTAGCAAAAGAACCAGAATTAACGAACTTAAGTGAACGTATGCAAAGAATCACTGAAGATATCGATGTGTTAGATAAAAGCAGAGACGAAAAGTACAAAATGAATAAAAAAGTTGCCGATCATTTGGATGGTTTAATGGAGCGTATTCATATTTCACATGAAATAGGAGGATTTGTACCTTGGTTGATTTTTTTGGTGTTATTATCCATTGAAGCAGGTCCAATATTTTTTAAAATGATGATGTCGAAAGGGGTGTATGATTATTTAGTTGAAAACAATAAACGAATCTTTGAAGCACATCATGGGATTATTATCTCGCCGGATTTAATAGAGACAAAAGACGGTGTTTTAGTTGCTGAAAAAGTAGATTTCTTGGAAGTCGAAAGTGTGATTGCTGCCAAGAAGATGCAATTAGAGAAAGAGAAAGAATTAAAAGCGAAAGTAATTTCTATTTGGTCAGCAGACAAAGATGTGCAAATTGATAAGTCTCCAAAAGATTTTTACACAGAATAATTCTTTAGATGTTAGCAGCTAGGTTATTTGGATTAGAACTAGATGTGATTCAGTCACATTGTACACCAAGCGAGGTAAGTAAATTTAAATTACTTGCACTTTGGTTTGTGCTTCTTATTGCTTGTACCTTGCTATCGATGACCTATTTTTTTTACTTGTTGAGTGAAAGTATTGTATTAGCTCCGATATTGGGGGCGGTAATTACGTTTGTATTTTTCTCCATTTTTAGATTTAGTTTAATTTCAATAAGTATTCCATTACACGAGGAATTTACTTGGAAGAGTATGCTTTCTAATTCAGGAAACATACTTCGAATGTTTGTTATTTCGTTCTTCTTAACTGCGATTGCTTTCCCATTAACTGCGTTTTTGTTTTCATCGAAGATGGATGCTGAAGTGGAAAGTTACAAAGCAAAAATGTTAGACGCATATCAAATAAAAAGACAAAAATCTATTAAACAGGCAACACAATACATGGATGCTGATATTCAAACGAAATTAAACGAAATTAAAACGCTGGAACAACAACTTCAAATAGGTGATTCTTTAGACAATTACAGAGGTGTTATTGACTTCAAAATTGCTAAAATTAGGGAGGAGCTTATAGGACTAAATATTAAAAAAGTCAGCTTGGTAAAATTGAAACAACAAGAGGTAAAAGCTCAAATTGATGCGTTTAGAAGCACTTTAGCAATTTCAAATTTACCGATTATTCGCTGTGTTCAAGTCTTGAAATTAAAGAATGCCAAAATTTTCATCGTCTTTTTCATTCTCTTTTTTTTAGCAATTATTCCTATATATATTAAACAATTATCGGAACCTAATTCTAATTATGCAAAAAACTACATTGATAAAATTAAATCCCATATTATCATTGAATTTACCTTATCAGCACAGCAACGAAAAAAACACCTCGCAGAAAAATTCGGACATACTAAAGAAGAAGTCGTCTTGTATGAAGATATCCCATTTAATGTCAAACCTGTTCCTGTAAAATCAGTAGAAGTGATTGGCATCGATTTATTCACTCATTTTAACGATGAAGCAAAATCAAAGGGTAGTATTTGAGTTCTATGGAAAAAATTATAAAAGGCTTCTATCGTTCTTCATTTTCTACTACAGCCTTAGAAAGTAAAAACCGGGATGTTACTTATCACGGAATTAAACTTGAAGGCAGAAAAACACTAGAAAAAACAGAAGAAATTTCTGAATTCCCATCCGCAGATTATTTTTCAAAGTTAGATATCGTTGCAATTGCAAATGTGGAACTGTATCCTAAAATTGATTCCAATTCATTCGACCCTTTTAACACTAATTTATACGAAGTTAAGTGGACTAATATTAAAGTGTCTTCTGAACACGAAATTGATGGTGTACTTCATGGAATCATTGAAGCGGAATTACATGCAAAATATAACCGTAAAAAAAATGCACAACAATCCCATTTGAATACGGCACCACTTGCGGATAATCAAATCAATAGTCAAGAACAGATTTCACTAGATGATTCTACTCAATTAGACCAAAAGAAAGGATGTTTTATTGAGCCAAAATCGGGTTGTTTAAGTATATTACTTTGGTTATTTCTTATTCTATTAGTGTTGTTTTTATTTAGAAAATGTTCCGAAAATGATATTGTTAAAACAGACAATACAGATAATTCAAATAATACAGATAATACCAATCCTTTAGATACATTAAAATTAAATCAAGAAGGTAAAGACTCTGTGAAAATTGAACATGATCTTGTAGAAATTGTAAAAACAGTTTCCTTACCAAATGTGCAATTTTTCACAAATAGTGATCAACTTTTACCAACTTCCAAACAAGATTTAGATGGTCTTACAAAATATTTACTCGAAAATTTGAATGCGAATGCACAGATAATAGGTCATACAGATAATATAGGTGGAATGGATAAAAACATGAAATTATCCTTCAGTCGTGCAATGTCTGTGAAGAATTATTTAATACAAAAAGGAGTAGGTAGTGATCGTATTGAGGCAATCGGGAAGGGACCAACTGAACCAAGAGCTTCTAATGATACACCAGAAGGAAGATTGATGAACCGTAGGGTGGAAGTTAAAATTAGTCAACAAACAAGAACTTAGCTGCGATGCTTGAAACTGAAACGATCTATTTAAAAGCGAGGGTAAAAGGACTCTTTAAATGTCTATTTCCTAGGAATACGGGAGATTATGAGATTAAAAAGATTCAACCAAGTTCAGTATCAATTTATGATGCTGTAGTTGTACCTCCTTTTAATCTAGATGAACTAAAAATAGGTCGTTTTTATGAGCCAGTTAAACCGATAGAAAACGTTAGGGTTTACATTTCTGAAAAACAATACATTTCACAAACAATTTCAACCATTCTGTTTCAACAAATGAACATGGGAGAAGAAGTTACAATGAATGGAGAGTCGTATACTAAATTTGAAGCGATTTGTTATTTTAAAGCACCAAAATTAATTCCGATTGTTAAAACCCCATCCCTTGAAAATAAATTCTTTCAAAAAATACCAAGAGTGCTATTTAGTACAATTGGTTTAGGTTCAAATTACGATAAATGGAGGTATGGTGAAGGAAATGCAGGAATTAATGATGCTTTACCAACGGAAAAGAAAAAAAACGTATTTGTTGACATTCTTAAAATGGTAGTCTTTGGGTTGATTATTGCATTAATTCTTTGGAAAACATCTTTTTTTCGAGTAGGTATATTTTTAGTTTTATTTTTAGTTTTAATACTTGTTATCCAGCGGATTGGCGGGTTTTTCACTGCTTTTCGTGTTGGTGAATTTTTTCTTAATTTAATTGCCTGGCTCTTTTTATTCGCTGGTATTTTCGGTTTAATTAGTGGTCATTATTCTTGGACGAATTTACTATTATTTGCGATTGGTATAAGTTTGATGTTTGCATCTCGATTCGGGAAAATTTTAAAAATGATCGGTTGGATTTTATTGATTGGTGCCATTATTGGTTTTTATCAATTACATAAAATGCATAAATTAAATCCAAAGGAAGACGATACTTCTTTTGTGGAGAACGATAAAAATGATTGGGATTACAAACCCAAAGTGGAGGAGGCGAAAGTCGTAACTGATGGGAATGACACCTTGCATGTAAAATATTTAAGTCATATCATTACTTGGGTTGCGAATTTTAAAAAAGGATTCCAAACACATCTAAAAGTCAGGGAAGATTACTACCATTTAGCAAAATTAGACCATGAAAACTTAAATATACCCGAAACAGATTTTAGAGAATATTACAACAGGATATATGTCAAATTGATTGAGCAAAATCAAGGTAAATTAGATAATGTAATTGATGCCTATGCTGTAAAAGGTAAAAAAAACAATTTAACTAGAACACAATTTGCCGACATGGTTGTTACTTCAATTCAAAGTATACCTTATTGTATGGTCCATGATTTTTCTCATGCAAAAGCAGAGCAAGTATACGGAGCAAGTATTTCAAATTACCATCAAACTGGTGGTCCCTGTCTTGCAGAAGTGAAATTTGGGTTGCAAGCACCTTCTGAATTTATCGCGAATTTTAAAGGAGATTGTGATACACGATCCCTTTTACTGTATTATATATTGTCTAAATTTGGATATGATTGTGTGGTATTAGGTTCTACGCAATACAGTCATGCCATTTTGGGTATTTCTGGTCCATACAACGGAGATAATGTACTTTATAAGAGGACTAAATATTATGGTTGGGAAACTACTGCAAAGTATTTCACGCCAGGAAATCTTTCTCCGGAATGCAATAACATGCGTTATTGGGAAGTTGTGTTAGGAAAAATGAATTAATAACTAAAAAAAATAAAAAATATGAATGCAACATTTACAATATCATTTATCGAATTGATTATTTCAATCATTGTTGGCGTACTAACTGTTTATTTAACGAAACTGGTAATGACTAAATTATACTTTAAAAAAACGAATGAGCTAAATCCTTATAAAAATACTTCATTCATGATTTTCTTAAGTGGCACTATCTTTTCAGTTTCTTACATTGTGTTTGGTATTATGGAACCTTTTTCAGCAACGGTAAAATTGTTGTCCGCGCAAAATAATGATCCATTAGGATTCGTGTTTGAAATCGCAAAATACCTGTGTATGTTTTTGTTTTTAGGATATCTTTTTGGAGGTATGATTATCTATCTTTCGTATAAATTATTTTCTTCTTTTACGACACAAGTAGATGAATACGAAGAAATCTATAAGAATAATATAGGCGTAGCAATTTTGCTAGCAGTATTAACCATTGTCATTGCTTTATTTACGAAAAGTCCTTTTATCGTATTTATAGAAACGTTAATTCCGTTTCCGGAAGTGCCAGGTTTAGTGTGAACTTTATCCAAATACAACTTAACTAATTTGCAACTTACAATCTGTAAGCGATTTAAGTTATTCTGATGACGTGTATTGTCCTTTAAAATCGAATAATGCTCCGCATACATTTTTTTTAATGTAAGTAAACTTTAAATGATGATAAAGCTTGTTTGTAGGGCTTTTAAGATCTTCTAATTCTTTGAAATAGGTAAAGAATAAATTTAATTTGCCATGTAGTTGATAGCCGGTTGTCATTTTTTTTACTTACTTTAGTTTCATAATTAAAACAATAAGTATAAAAAGAGATATCAGTTCTAAAATCCTACCTATGTTAAGGAAAAATTATTTTTAACTCGAAAGTTATATTTGTGTCTTAAATTAAGTAAACAATCTTATTCCGAGAAATATTAAATACTTATTTAAATTATAAATCAAAAAAATCATGTTAAGAATTACCTATTTAATACTATTATTCAATGTTTCAATTTCATTTTCATCTTTTTCTCAAGAGCGAAAAATTGAAAAAAAAGTATATTCCAACTTTAGGGATGGTAAATTAGATCTTGCTTTAACTGAACTGGACAATCTCAAAGATAAATATGGAGATAAATCATTTTTTCATTATTGGAAAGCTTTTATTTACATGGAAAAAATTTCTCAATTGAAAAGATATGATTATGAAATAATTAATCGAGATAATGCTGTTTTTTTTATAGATATATGACTGCGGACATTAAAAGAAGCATCTCAATATTTAACAGCTGAAGAATTATCAATTAGTAAAGAAGATTTTGAGATATTATTTCCAGGATGTATAGTTACACCTCCAAATGGTGAAACAAAATATACACACTGTATAATTTCATTAAAAAGTGAATTTTATATAAAAGAAGAATATCTAAGAGAATTACAATATAATCTTTCTTTAGGTAAATTAATTGAAGAATGTAAGTATTCTAATAGAGAAATAACTCCATTTTTAAAAGAAATTAAGCCAAGAGTTAAATTGGATCCAGCTAAAAATCCATTGTATGGTGAAGTTTCAAAATCTACTTATATGGAGTTAGCAAATATTCGAAATCAACGTGAATTAGTTCAACTTAAA
>CAMDGH010000094.1 GCA_945897755.1 Chryseobacterium gleum
GTAAATATAATTTGAATTTTCCATTTTATTTTTTGTTTATTTCTGATTTTAAAAAATTAAAAGTAATTGTGTCATTTTCTAGTTTTGCATTTTTAATATTTGTTATTTCAATTTTTCTTTCCTTCGCTGCTTCAATAGAAAATACTGATTTTTCTTTTTCATTAATATTATCATTAACATATTTTGGTGATCTTTCTTCTCCAAATTTTTCATACTTAATGATTGTATTTATATTTTCAATGTTCATTTTTTTTATCTCATTAGTAAATGTAATTACCCTTCGTTTACTCAAATTGTCGTTATACTTTTTTTTAGCTATTGGACTCGCATATCCTTTTATTTCTAATTGATTTGAAATGTTTAGGGATGAGCAGTAATTTAAATAGTTTTTTAATATTGTTATTTTTGAGTTTTCATTTACAATTTCAATGTTGTAAAAATCAGATAGTATTTTCTTTTTCAGTATGTCTTTTTCTTGTTTTAGATAAGATGGTATTAGTTCTCTGTATTTTTGGTATGTTTTAGTGTATGTTAATTCAGTTGTGGTATCGTTTGTTTTCGGATTTGGGTGATCGTTATCAAAGTATAATATAATTGGTAATAGATCACTTATTTGCTTATACTGATCTACGAATTCAATTTTTTCACTCATTTTTTTATTCATTGTTGCTGAGATTTTTATTGTGTCTTTTTTTTCTTCTTTCGTTATTAATTCTTGGTTATCAATTGAATAATATATCTTCATACAACAGATTTGATTTTCATCTTTTATTTTTCGATTACTACTAAATAAAATAATATCTTTATTTGAACAGAAATAGGTATCATCATATGATGAATTTATAGGGTGTTTTAAGTTTTGAATTTTCAGATTTCCATTTAATGAAAATTTTGTTTCAAATAAATCATATCCTCCATAACCTTCTAGCCATTTTGATGCGAAGTAAAGTTCTTTTTTTTCAGAATTATAAAATGGGGTTATATCATCATCAATTGAGTTAATTTCTTTTAAATTTCGAATTCTTATTAATGTGTTTTCTGAACTTAGTTCTCCAACATAGATGTCCAATCCTCCTTTTGTTGTTGGCTCGTTTGAGCAGAAAAATAAATAATCTTTTCCCTCTATATTTGCAAGGCAAGGCATTGTATAATTGTATTCAAATTGATTCACATCTCCTTTTATTGTGTCATATATGTTCCATTTTTCATTTTCTTTATGAGCTAATATTAGTATTGATTTTTCAGTATTATGATTGTACAATGAGCAGTACATTGTTAAGCCATCCTTTGAAATTGATGCGTTTGAAAATGTGGTGTTTTTTAATTTTTGGATCTTAAACTCTTTTTCTTGCTGATTATTTAATCCTGTTTCGAAAATTGTATGCGTGTTTATTGTATCTAAGCTCAAAATTGTATCCTGTTTTGATGTGCTTATAATTATTTTTTCTTTATCTATTTGATGAGTGAATTGAGAAGTTTTTATCCTGTTATTTAGTGGGTTTATTTTAAGTAATAATGAGTCTTTTTGGTGCAGCAATGCCCAATTACAATTTATGATTGCTTGTTTTGTTTTCTTTTTTAAATAGCTCGATTTGTGCTGATTTAATTTTAATTTATTCTTACTTATTTCATAATATTTTTTAGCCTCTTTGTGATTTCCTAATTGATTTTCACATTCACCTATTAAATAATAAGCAAATGCGTTGTATTTATTTTTCTTATTTGTCAAATTTAAAAAGGATGATAGGAGAACTTTGCTTTTGACTAAATCATGTTTTTTGTATAACTCTAGTCCTAGTTCAAATTGGTTTTCAAGTTCTTTTTGTTTAAGTTGTCTGTTTTTTTTAGTTGTAATTGTATCTGAATCTGTATTTTTTTTTATATTCTTATCAAATGAAATTTTTGTTTCTTGACTATAAATAGGAGCAACATTAAACGTTATTAAAATTAATAAAAGTCTGTACATGTCGGTTGGTTAATTTTTGTTTTTTGCTTTTTCAATAGGTATTGAATACTTATTTCTGATGCTCCTTTTCCTTTACTAGCAATTGATAGGGAAGAGTAATTTATGTCATAACTTAGATTACCAATCCAATTTGATTTTGAAATTCCGAATTGACATATAATTGCATCTTTGTTTCTGTTGTAAAGACCTAGGCATAAAGTGTATTGTTTGTTTTTAAATAATGCATTATAATTTAATTTTAATCCTGATATTACTTCGTTGTATGTCAATTGATGTTGAAGGTTTATCGTATAGATTGCTTTTATTTTCTTATTCATTCTGGTGTTTATATTCACAGATACATGATGTCTTCTATCTCTATATAATGGAACTCCATAAAAACCTTGATTTGGTTTGTTTAGGTTAAATATGGTGTAACCTATATTTATGTTTTGTTTAGCATTTATGATATAATCATATTTTATTCCAGATCCAATTATTGCATTTATTTTTTGATTGTTTTGGATTGCTTCGTTAGAAGGTAAATTTTGTTGAAACATTAACCCATTATATTGGCTTTCAAATTTATAATCTTCGAAATTAAATTTTCTATAATTTAAACCGATATCAATTCCAATGGTAATTATATAGCGTTCATTGATAGGTTTATATAGCGTGTAATTTACGTTGCCTCTTATTTCTAATGTTTTTAATTTTCCATCCCCCGCATCATCGTTGATTATAATTGCACCAACGCCAATGCGATTGTTAGTATTTATTTTTTTATCACAACTTAATGAGAAAGTATTAAATGATTTTGTAACACTTTTCCATTGATTTCGATAGTTCATAGAAACCCTTAAATCCGAGTTTTTCAAACCTGAATTACATGGGTTTTGGTATATCGGATTTTCAAATTGCATACTCCAATGAATATCTTGTGTATGACAATAAGCTGTATAAATGAACACTACAATAAATAAGTATTTTTTCACTTATTAAATTTAAGTATTTTCTCTGAATAAGTTTTTAGTTTCACATAAAAAAGCGTTTTTACTTTATTGAAATGTGGAAATAAAATGTAAATTTGTTATAATTAATTTTAGATTAATTTATTAAATTAACTTATTTAATGATAAGGTCTTTTTTGAAGCGTAAATTAACTGACGATCAATTGGCAAATATATTTGTTAATGGGTTGGTTGAATCTATTGATAATTCTTTTGAGGTTGTTTGTTCAATTTTAAATGATGATCCTTCATTTATTTCTTCTCCAAAGATTACGAATGAGTATTCTTCTGAGTTTTTTATCATTGTTTTGGCTGGCAATTTGTTTTACTTGGAAGAAAACTTTGATTCTGATGTTAAGTCACGATTAGAATCACTTATTCTTACTAAATGTGCTGTTTTTTTTAATAAAAATCATACGGAATTCTCTTTATTCATTAAAGAATATAAATCATATATTTCTAGAGTGAATCATCCTTCAAAAAATGTAGTTAAAGGGATGTCGAAGGCATTGTTTTTTAAGTATAATTTAAATGAATATCAAGATGTTTATTTTAAAAACATGCAAGCTCCGAATCCTTTATTTCTTAAGCGTATGGAAGATTTATTTTATTATTTTATTTGGGATTGGGATGTTTTTTTTAAAAAATATAAGGTTTAGTGTAAGTAAACAATCTTTTTTGTTTCAAAAAAACTTTCATCAAATAAATCAGTTATTTTGTAATACCTAACGTGTTTTTTAACCGTTTTCATTTCTTCTTTTAAGTCACCTCCTTTTAGGTAAAGTATTCCGTTTTCAATCTCATTTTTATGTTCATTTTTCAGTTTATTTTTTACCCATGTTAAAAATAGAGGCATTGATGCGACGGCTCTACTGATTATAAAATCATATTGTTCATTTATTTGTTCTGCTCTTGAATGGAGTGCTATTACATTGTTAATTCCTAGCTCTTCACAGACTTCTTTTACTACTTTTATTTTTTTTCCGATAGAATCAACTAGTGTAAATGTACATTGAGGGAATAGTATTGCAAGAGGAATTCCAGGAAATCCTCCTCCAGTACCGATGTCTATCAGTGTTGTGTCAGGCTTAAAATCGATTATTTTGGCTATTGACAATGAATGTAAAACATGTCTTTCATAAAAATGATCCATGTCCTTTCTAGAGATGACATTGATTTGATTATTCCATTTATCATAAACAGTGTATAGTTTATCAAATTTTATTTTCTGTTCTATTGTAAGTGAAGGAAAATATTTCTCAATTAATAAGTTGTCATTCATGCGATTATTACTGTGTATATATAGATTCTATAATTTGTTTATATTTTTCGAGTATAACTTTACGTTTTAATTTTAATGTAGGAGTTAGTTCTCCTCCATCTATCGAAAATTCCGCGGATAGTAATCTGAATTTCTTAACTTGTTCCCAGTTTCCTAATGTTGCATTTTGTATTTCTATTTCTTTCTCAATCTTATCTATCACGATTTTATCTATCGTTATGCTTTCATTTGAATCAGTTGTTTTTCCATGATTTTGTTGTTTGTGCCATTCTCTAATATAGGTAAAGTTAGGGACAATTAGAGCTGCTGGAAATTTTTCTCCTTCACCAATTATCATGATTTGTTCAATGAATCTAGATTCTTTAAATTTATTTTCCATCATTTGAGGCACAATGTATTTACCTCCGGATGTTTTAAAAATTTCTTTTTTACGATCGGTTATTTTTAAAAATTTCTTTTCAATAAACAATCCGATATCTCCTGTATGAAACCATCCATCTTTATCTATTGTTTCTGCTGTAATTTCTGGTTGATTGTAATATCCAATCATTACATTTGGCCCTTTTACAAGTATTTCCCCATCTTCTGCTAATTTGACTGAAACTCCATCAATCAATGTGCCTACTGTCCCAATTCTTATTCCATTTTTAAGGCAATTTACGGCTACTACGGGTGACGTTTCTGTTAATCCATAACCCTCTAAAACATTTATGCCTGCTGCTAAAAACATGCGCGCTAATTTTGGCTGTAATGCTGCACTACCCGAAGCAATTGCAATCGTTTCTCCACCGAGCGCTAGTTGCCATTTTTTGAAAATTAGTTTACGTGCGATGAATAATTTAATTTTGTAGAAAAAAGATTTTCCCATTACATCATATTCAGAACCAACACTAACAGCCCAAAAAAACAGTGTTCTTTTAATTCCAGTTAATTCTTCTCCTTTTTGAATGATTTTATCGTATACTTTTTCAATTAATCTTGGTACAGCTGTAAACATATGGGGTTTAACTTCCCTTATATTGTCTCCGATCGTTTCCATTGATTCTGCAAAATAGATTGCGCAACCAGTATACATATAGAGGTAATGCAACATTCTTTCGTAAACATGGCATAGTGGCAGAAAAGTCAACACTCTGGACAGCTCATTGCAAGGCATTCGGTCTATACAAGCGTTTAGGTTCGATACAATATTCAAATGGGATAACATTACTCCCTTTGGATTACCAGTAGTTCCTGAAGTGTATATAATTGTTGCAAGATCAGTATTTACTATTTTATTACTTCGTTCTTTTATTTCTGAAACATTTAATTCGGGAATAGCAAGTTCTCTCCAATATAAAACGCCTTCATGTTCATCGAAACAATAAATTTTTTCTAATGATGGAATTTCAGATTTAATTGATATTATTTTGTTGTAAAGACTTAAGTCACCTACAAAACATATTTTTATTTTCGCATCGTTGAATATGTATTTGTAGTCGTTAGTTGATATGGTTGGGTATAATGGTACTACAATAGCTCCAATTTGGAGAGATGCTACATCAGTGATGTTCCATTCATATCGATTTAATGATATTATTCCGATTTTGTCGTCAGCTTTGACTCCAATGCTAATCAAGCCAGTTGATAATTCATTTACTTGCTTCATAAATGATTTAGTAGAGATCGATTCCCAAACATTGTTTTTTTTAAATGAAAACATTTTTTCGTTTGGATATTTTTCTAATTGATGGACAGGTATATCAAATAGTCGTTTCATATTTAGATCAGTTTCTTTAAATTTAAGGATAATTATTTGATTATTTGCATTCAGATTACACTATATTTTTTTACTCCTTTGCTGTATGTTTGGTTTGTGAAAAAAGTTTGATTTTTTTTGATGCATAATTGAAATAAATTAAAATTAGCTTGGTAATCTTTTGCTATTTTCCCTTGTTCTCTATCTTTAAATAATTGGTATACAGGATAATTACTTAATTGATCAATAAACATATTGTGATTTAGATTCGTGTTTTTGAAAGGGATTTTTTCAAAGACAATTGAAGAATATGGCTCTGGCTTAAGTTTGTTTTTTTCTGAATAATTAAAATAAAAATTATTTTCTATTGCATATCTTAAGGTATTTTTATCTGCTTCTTCAGTATTGTAAATACTCCATCTATGATCATTGTCATATCCTTTTGTTGCTTTGATTATATCGATTATTTTTGAGTTTTTTGCTGATGCAATTACATTAAAGTGTTTTATCTTTATTTTTTTTAATAATTCATTCATTGTTGTATATACTGTATCTGTAAGTGTTATTCCATCTATTTTTAAATTTTTAGATGTTAATTTAGAGATTTTATTAAGCAATTGAATTGACGGAACTAAGTAACAGTAAATATCTATTTTCAATTGGTTTTTTCTATCTAATTTCTTAAGAAGTTCAATTTCATGTTCATTAACATTTAAAACCCTTAGGGTTAGCACTCCTTGCTCTAGTAAAATTTGCTGTTTTTTAATTAGAATTTGTGTCATTTGCTCATCGCTTGGTTTTGAAACCTGATTTTGTTCTGTGTTTTGACTCTGATTTTCAAATATACATATGGAGTTTGTTCCATTATGATTCAGTAGTGTGATTTTATGTTTCGGAAACCCTTTTTTCACACTACTTATTAATTCTTGATCAAATTCTTTTCCATATACTTGTTTTATCCTAATATGCTTTTTTTTATTTAGTTGTATCTCTTTCTCTATTTGTGTTTTTAGTGATCCTATTGTAGGTTTTGATGTGAATTTAAGATCACATTGGTTAAGTTCTTCTGATGTAAACAATGAATTCATTGTTATTGTAAAAGTAGGGTAGACATAACTCGAATTTAAATCAATATATGCGTTCGCTCGGTATTTATTCATAATTTGTCTGTCAGGTCCTATTTCTTTAATGATGCCATTTTTTACTGCTATTGCTTGATTTGATCCAATTGTTTTTCCTGTCTCATAGAGTTTTCCGTTGTAAAAAATTTGATCAACTTGTTTTCCTTTCATACAGCCAAATAGAACATTTATCAATATGATAATTAGGATTTTATTCATTTTTTACTTTTTGAAATTAATTTTTTCATTTTGTCTAAGTCAATCGTAATTAAAATTAGGGGTACGAAAAGGGTTAATATTGTGCTTTTATATCGAACGATGGCTCCGATTACGGGTACGATTAGTCCGATTAAAAATAATGATAGTAGGGTAAAGGAAATGATGAGGCAGCTGAATGCCAATTGTGCATTATTTTTTTTCTTGAAAAAAAAGCAAATGAAAAAAGCAGCAATCGTAATTAGATGTGTTTCTATAAAAGAGATAATCATCAATGGACTTGATAAATCAGTAATTGATGGTTTAAAAAAGGAGTTGAATAGTGCAGTTGGAATTGATTTGATCAACTCAAAAAAGGAATTATTTATTGCATAAATTGTTGTCATGCTTGTTCCCTTTGTTAAATGGCCTACTTCTATAAAATCGTTTTGTTTTAGGCTTAGGTTTTTCAAAAGGTCTATACCTGGAACTAAGTAATCTATTAAAATAAATATAATTAAAA
>CAMDGH010000095.1 GCA_945897755.1 Chryseobacterium gleum
TTTTTTTGAATAATTTAATTTTTACAGCATAAAAAGTGACTTTTGATTTACTTTAATAATGCTGAATTCAATAAATTTGAACCCATCGGTATATACGAAAGCTATTTATAAAGTAAATCAATGTATAAGTTTGTTGAATAAGTATTTAAATAGTTTTTAAATAATGAAAAGTTAACCTAATTCTATTTAATAAACAATTTATCAATATTTTAATGTTGATAACTTAAAGTCTTTATTAAAGACTAAGTGTTATAAATCAAATATATGTCTTTCAGCATGATAGGATGATCTTACCAATGGACCACTTTCAACGTATTTAAATCCCATTTTCATTCCTAATTCTTTGTATTCCTCAAAGCGTTCAGGAGTGATAAATTCATGAACCGGAAGGTGTTTTAAACTGGGTTGTAAATATTGACCTAGTGTTAAAATGTCAACATTTACACTTCTAAGATCTTGCATGGTTTCGATTACTTCCTCATATGTTTCTCCTAGTCCAAGCATTACTCCGGACTTAGTTCTCATTCCTCCTTTCTTTAATCTAAATAATACTTCTAGACTTCGATCGTATTTAGCTTGAATGCGAACTTGTTTTGTTAATCTTCTTACAGTTTCTAAATTGTGTGATACAATTTCAGGAGCAACATCAATGATTAATTGAAGGTTTTCCCATTTCCCTGCAAAATCAGGTATGAGTGTTTCTAGCGTTGTGGTAGGAGATTGAACGCGAATAGCACGAACTGTCTGTGCCCAAATTTCAGAACCGCCATCTTTAAGGTCGTCCCTATCAACTGAAGTGATTACAGCATGTTTGACTCCCATTGTTTTGACACTATGCGCAACTCTGCCAGGTTCATAAAGATCGACTTCTAATGGTTTTCCGGTTTGAACGCCACAAAATCCACAGCTTCTAGTACAAATATTTCCTAAAATCATGAATGTTGCAGTCCCCTCACCCCAACATTCACCCATATTAGGACAGCTTCCGCTTTCACAAATGGTATGTAGTTTATGTTCGTCGACTAACGCTCTAACTTTTTTGTAATTTTCTCCCGTAGGTAGTTTTACGCGTAACCATTTCGGTTTTTTTAATCGGATTGGTTGTTCGTCTGGATTTGTAAACTCAGTCATGAAAATCTACTTTAGTATGCAAAAATAAAAGAGTTGTTAGTTGAATAAACTACAATGATTAACAGTTAATAAAAATGAATTGTTCATATCTATTATGAACGTTTTTTAAATATAAATTTTGTGTTAATCTCTTTAATTTATTTAACAAGAATTTTATCTTTAGCAAACCTTGCATGGTGTATTTCTTAAGAAATTTGCATTTAAAAATTAAGTTATGAGTGTCATTAAACAAGGTCCTTTTCAACAAGAGTTAAAAGATGCATTATCTAATTTTCTGTCAGAACAAAAAGATTTTTTTCCAGCAGATGAAATACTTCGAATTGATTTGCACTGTCATGATCATAATAGTGATGTTCCTGATGAACTTATTGGTAGGATTTTAAATGTACCTGAAACTTGGTTGCCTACAAAAAATCTATTAAAAACGCTTTATAAAAATAACGCAGATGTAATTACGGTTACTAACCATAATAATGCTCGTTCTTGTTTTGAGCTGATTAATAAAGGGGTTGATGTCCTTGTAGGAGCAGAGTTTAGTTGTACTGTTCCGGATTTTAATATTGGAATTCATGTATTAACCTATGGTTTTTCGAAGGAACAAGAACTTGTTTTAAATAAATTAAGGAGGAATGTATATCAGTTTTTACAGTATACAAAATTACATGATCTTCCTACGATTTGGGCGCATCCATTGTATCATTATAATGTAAAAGGGGTACCAACGAATGACTTTTTCAGAAAATTAGTCCTTTTGTTTGAACGATTCGAAGTTTTAAATGGTCAGCGAGATACATGGCAAAACATGTTGGTTAAGGAATGGTTAAGTTCAGTTACGCCTGAACAAATTGATAGGGATGCAGATTTCTTTAACATTGATTTAAGTTTGTATTGTTCGGATCCGTACAAGAAATCTTTTTCTGGTGGATCTGATAGTCATATGGGTATTTTTTCTGGTCAAACAGGTACTTATTTGCATGTGCCTAATCTTTCAGAGAGACTAAAGTCGGAAAAACCTTCTTCATTGGCTTTAGAAGCAATTAAAAAGGGGAGAATGGCCCCTTATGGCACGCATCAAAATGCGGAGAAATTAACGGTTGCTTTTTTAGATTACGTATGTCAAATTGCATTATTTAGAAAAGACCCTGGATTATTTAGGGTATTATTACATAAGGGTACGGTGACTCAAAAGTTAGAAGCGCTTGCTGTTTCTAATTTGTTTTCAGAATTAAGTAGGGATAAAAAATCAATGCGTTTTGTTGCGCTTTTTCACGATTGTTTAACAGGTAAAGTTCCTTCTAAATCGAAACGAATTTTACTTTCAAAAGAATATCGTCCAATTTTTGATGATGCTGTTTCAATTGCTAAAGCTCATGCTCTTGAGCCATCACAAATGATTCAAGAAATTAATGATTGTTTAAATAGAATGATTTCTTCTTTAAATAAGATTTTATATAAAAGATTGGATAAGAAGGTTGTAGCTTGGATTTCGGGAAATAAAAAAACAGAGTTTAAGTGGGATGAAATAGTTAGAAATCTAGAGATCCCTAGTGATTTTAGATTGCTTATGGGGTCTTATTCGAAGAAAAAGAAGGGCGAAATTCAAACATTTATTGATGATCTTTCTTTCCCTTTTTTCACATCTTCAATCTTGCTCGGCGCTCATTTTACAAGTGCTAAAGTGATGTACAACACGCGTCCCTTATTGAATGAATTCTCTAAGTCCATTGGTAAGTTTGAACATCCAAAAAGAATGCTTTGGTTAACAGACACTTTTGATGATAAAAATGGTGTGTCAGGCGTCTTGGCAGAATTTCATAAGGAAATTAAAAGACGAAATTTACCAATTGATATTTTAGTGTGTAGTAATTCGGTTAAATCGGATGATCATTTAATTGTTGTTAAGCCACAAGCGGTTTATGAATTTCCATTTTATAAGGAACAATCTGTAAGGATTCCTGATGTAAATCAAATTCATCACTTATTTCTCGCTAATGAATACGACCGAATTATGTGTTCAACGGAAGGTTTTATGGGTGTGATAGGTTTGTATTTAAAGAATGCATATTCTGTTGAAGCTAATTTTTATATGCACACAGATTGGATTATGTTTGCGCGAAAGAACATGGCTCTAGATATTCACAATATCAATCGTGTTAGACGTTTCTTGCGTTTTTACTACAATGGATATGATCGTTTATTCGTTTTAAATACGGATCATAAAAAGTGGTTAAATAGTAAAGATATGGATTTCTCTGATGATAAAGTGAAGCTTACTGCTCATTGGAATAGTCCTGTTTTTACACCTAGAATAAAAACAAAGAAAGCTGTTTTTGGTATTAGTGAAAACACCCCGATTATTTTATATGTTGGGCGTTTAAGTCCGGAGAAGGGATTAAATGATTTAGTTGATATTTATCCCCAAGTAAAAAATAATCTTAAAAAAGCTAAATTTGTTTTTGTTGGGGAAGGCCCTTTAGAAGCTAATTTGAAAAAAAGATTAACTGATGCAATTTTTATTGGTTGGAAGTCTCAAGAAGAATTAGCAGATATTTATTCTGCAGCGGATGTTCTTGTTTTGCCTTCTAAATTTGATACTTTTAGTTGTGTAGTTTTAGAAGCGTTTAGTTGTGAATTACCTGTCATTGCTTACAATTCAAAAGGACCAAAAGACATTATTCAGCATGGTGAAAATGGATATCTTGTTACGGGTAAAAATGAATTATGCCAATCGATTATCTCTTTTTTTGATGCTGACGAAAATGGTATTCATTCGAGACGAAAAGCAGCTCGACTTCGATCTTTGGATTACCAAAAAGAAGCAATTGTTGATCAATTACTTTTGGATGTAGGTTTTTAATATGACAGACTAACTAAATGACAAAAAATTTAACACATGTATATTTGATTGATGTTGAGGGTTTAATAATATATCTGAAATAAATGTTTGATATAAAAAGGTTTTGTGATTTTGAGCCTAATAAATGTCCATTACGCCTAACTTTTTATTTTTTTACCTTACTACTATGACAACTATTATTTTAAACTTACAAATAATTAAATCTTATTAGAAACCAAGTGAAGAAAGTGCAATTACATTAATTCCATCTTTTCTCACGTAGCTTATACCAGTGCCGGTAATCACATTCAATGATTGTAACTTTGTGCTACTTGACTCTTCTATAATTGAAGCAAATTTTAATAAGTTTTTTGCTGCTTCATCAATTTGCCCGATTCCTAATTTAATTTCAAAAGCACAATATTCACCAGTGTACTTTTGCACAATAGCATCTACTTCCAAACCAGTTGAGTCATAATAATGATATACTTTAGCGTCATTCGCTTGTGCATAAACTCGCATATCATGAACAACTAATGATTCAAACAAAAACCCTGTTAATTTTAAATCATTTATCAAGGCTTCTTTTCCTATTCCTAATGAAGCTGCGGCAAGGGCAACATCTGAAAAATGACGTTTAGCGGATTTACGCAGAGAAGCTGATGATCGGATATGGGTATTCCATGCAGGTTGATCCTCAATTATCATCAACCGATTTAAGGCCTCTAAATAATCGTAAATTGTGGGACGAGAAACTTCCGTGTTTTCATTTAGTTTAACATCTTTCTCTAGAACTGTTATATCAACAGTTGTTGCTACATTGCGCGCAAGTGCTCGCAGTAGACCGCGCACTTTCTCGGGATTTCTTTTAACATCTGAAACGCGACTCATGTCTACTTCTGCCAACAAATCAACATAAGCACGATTGATTTCCATTGCCTGAGCTAAACTTTTATTCAGTAAGCCGGGAAATCCTCCTTTTATAATTCGCTCTACAATACATTCAAGGTCTGTTGGTGTGTCACTCGTTTGTTGATTAATTCCATTTAACAATTTACCCAAGCTGATCTCACCAGTTGAATGTCCCATTTCCTGCCAACTCATTGTGCGCATATCCAACACCGTAAATCTTCCTGCACCAGAGTGCATTTTTACACTTTCCTCTGGATTTGAGGAACCCGTTAAAATAAATTGAGCCGTTTTATTTCGTTGATCCACTTCATGTCTCACATAATTCCAAATTTTAGGGTATTCTTGCCATTCATCAATCAAGCGGGGTGCTTCTCCAAGTAGCAATCGTTGTGGAGCTGTTTCCATTAGCAATGGAACCTGTTCATCTTGATCAAAAGAGATGATGCTCGCTGCAAGTTGCTTCGCTGATTGTGTTTTACCACAGGCCTTCATGCCGCGAATTAATAAGGCGCCCGAAGCATTTAATTTTCGTTTCAATTCTTCGTCTGAAATACGCGCTATATAGGAAATTTGTGATGACATACACTTTGTTTTTATTTCACAAATATAGTATTACTTTACACTTTATACTGTTTTTGCTTTACATATTATATAAAATATACTTTACACATTATATCTTTTAATACCTTCAACAAACTTTACTTTCAATCTCTTAAAACCTTAGAGTTTAATTTCTTGCATGGCTAGTTGCGTAAATCGGTTTGCAGCTTCAAGAACTTGGCGAATTCGAAGTACAAAGCTTTCATTTAATAATTTATGGTCTGCGATTCTGTCTGTACTGGGTTATTACAATGCCCCCTAACGTCAGCCTGTAAAAAAACGATCATCGATTAGTTCATAAATATAATAATTAAAGAGTTAAAACAAGCGATAAATTACTTATATTTATGTAAATTAAATACGAAAGCATGGGTTATTTAGGGGTCAAGATTGGTTTCAAATTCAGATGAGTAGTATGGAGGAGTTTATTGAAAACGACACCACGAAACAGCTTCGAAGGTAATCACATCGCGCGCTTAAAACGAAGAGGTTATCAATCGCTGCTGTATGTTTATGTTGAACTAAACCCATCATTTTGAGAACCACTGTATACTCGATTAGCAGTTGCAATTTTTTACATCACATTAGTCTATAATTAATTGGTAAACCCAAGCAATTGAAATCAAGTGTTTGGCCGTTAACTGTCTGCGGTGAACTAAACTTTAATTGTCTTAAAACTCTTACAGCCTCCTTGTCTAGCAAAATGTTTGTACCGTGTTTGACCAAAATATTCTCAAACGTTCCTTCTTTTGTCAATGTTAACTGGATATATACTGTTCCTTGAATTCCGTCTTCCATTGCTCTTGAGGGATAAATAATATTTTTACTAATAAATTGATAAATGCTCAGTTCTCCTGTTGAAATTTTAGGAGCTTTGTAAACTAAGCTGTCATTGTCTTGAAAGTAATCGTTTGTTACAATTGGTAAACTGTCATTACATTTTTCAGTCGAATATATTAGTGGAAAGTTGTAGTTTATGGTCTTATAATTATTACCATAACGTAACTTCCAAATTCCATAAGGTTCATTTCCTTTAAATGTTTCACTTCTCACAATTTTATTTTTTTTTATGTCTTTCACTTCAGTAGTAAATGTCCCGTCTATATTTTGAATAATTGTCTGTGAGAATTTAGCCTTTTTTTGTGATACTTCTTTTCCTAACCATTCACTATTAAAATATTTAGTCTGACTTGTCTGTCCATAGCATAAAGTTGTAAATGCTAAAATTAAAATCATCAATGTCGTTTTATTCATATCGTGTAATCGGTTATTGTTTCTTATACCGGTCAAATATGCGATTGCCGCGCATTCGGCGTGTCGGAAAAGGTATTGCATATTTTATGGCGTGCGCATGTTTTCTGTCTAGTTACAAATTAAATAAAAGTCCTGAAGTACAAATCGATACACGATGATCTAAAAATGAAGCTTTTAAAGGCATACAACATTCGTTTTACATAGTAGTCATAAAACACTTTTAATGTTTTAATTTTTCAATTTGATAGTCAAACATTTCTGAAAGTTTTAGGAATTCTTCACCCCATCCATTAGTCAAAGATAATTCTTGAAAAGAACCGGTTGGTCCGAATAAAATTTCAAGTTTTGAAAATGTGTCATTTTCATTCTTTAAAATTCCATTAATTATTTTATCCAAATCAATATTTAATTCTTCAACAGAATTGTATCTTGTCCATACGATATCTGTGTCAGGTGTTATCTTCCCTTTGATTATTTCAATTATCTCAATTAGTGTATCTGAAGGTGTTTTCATTTCTTTAAAGTTGCTAATGGAAATTCTTGTCCTACGTTTTTTTTTACTTGCCTTGCTTCCAAATAATTAATAGTCGAAATAAACAAAGTGCGATTTTTTAACAAACTTACTGCTAACGTCAGTCTGTAAAAAACGATCACTAATTAGCTCATAAATATAATAATTAAAGCGTTAAAACAAGTAATAAATTCCTTGAATTTATGTATAATTCAATACAAAAGCATGGGTTATTTAGGTGTTCAAGATCGGTTTCAAATTCAGATGAGTAGTATGGAGGAGTTTATCGATAAAGAAAATACGGTGCGGTTTGTGGATGCTTTTGTGGAGCAATTGGAACTTGATAAACTATGTTTTCATACCGAAAACACAAAAAGAGTAGAAAAACCTAACGTATTTGAAATAAAAAAAGCCTTTTCAACTCAAAAGCCATTGCTTGAAAATGACTTTTCAA
>CAMDGH010000096.1 GCA_945897755.1 Chryseobacterium gleum
ATTGAGCGCGAAATTAAGCGTTTAGCAATTAAAGCACGTGATGGAAAAATCACACCAGATGATATGACAGGTGGAACATTTACTATTACTAATGGTGGAGTATTTGGATCTATGTTGTCTACACCAATTATCAATCCTCCTCAATCTGCGATTTTAGGTATGCACAACATTGTTGAGCGTCCGGTAGCGATTAATGGCAAGGTAGAAATTCGTCCAATTATGTATGTAGCGCTTTCCTACGACCATAGAATTATCGACGGCAAGGAATCTGTTGGATTTTTAGTGAAAGTAAAAGAGATGTTAGAAAATCCAGAAAGAATGATATTCGGAGGTAAAGATCCGTTAGCAGTACTTTTGGGATTATAGCATTTCGACAATCTCAATGTGACAATATAGTAAACCGTCAGCTGAAAAGTTGGCGGTTTTTTTGTATGGAGATTAAAAAAGATTAAATATTAGTTTTTTATTGATTATTTTTTAATCTTTTTCGTTATCTTTAAATTAAAACAAGATAATGCTCACTTCAGAAATAGCGATTCAACAACAAATTTTAGTCTTAAGAGGAAAACAAATATTAATAGATAAGGATTTAGCAAAAATCTATCAAGTTGATACTAAAGTATTAAATCAAGCTGTAAAAAGAAACATAGAAAGATTCCCAGAAGAATTTCGTTTTCAATTAACTAAAAATGAATTTGATCAACTGGTCACAATTTGTGACCGGTTCCATTTCTTAAAACATTCATCAAGTTTACCTTTCGCATTCACAGAGCAAGGAGTAGCAATGTTGTCTAGTGTATTAAGAAGCGATATTGCAATCCAAGTGAGTATACAAATTATGAATGCTTTTGTTACGATGAGGCATTCTATTCTTACAAATCAGGCATTAACTTCTAGAATTTCATCTATTGAGATAAATCAACAGTTTACAGATAAAAAAGTGAATCAATTGTTTGAAATAATGAGACAAAATGATTTACCTCAAAAACAAGGTGTTTTTTATGATGGTCAAATCTTTGATGCTTACAAATTTGCAATTGATTTGATAAAAAGCGCTAAATTTTCTATTATTTTGATTGATAATTATTTGGATGAGAACACGTTGATAATGCTTGCTCATAGAAATGAACGTGTGAAAGCAAGTGTGTTTACATCTCAATTAAATGATAAATTTAAGTTAACGTTAGTAAAACACCACGAACAATATCCTAAAATTGAAATTTCACAATTAAAGAAAAGTCACGATCGATTTTTAATCATTGATGAAAATGAATTATATCATTTAGGTGCTTCCCTAAAAGACTTAGGAAAAAAATGGTTTGCATTTTCAAAGATGAATGATTTATTACAAGAATTATTAGAGAGATTAAATTCAACAGAATCAATGTAGTTTATTTATTTTAAATCAAAAATGACACTTTCTCCTTGAACTAAAATAGAGATGAAGGGATAAATGGTTTCATTATCCACAAAAAGAAGGTTAACGGTGTTTTTTCCTTCTTTACCTAATGAAACCGCTTGAATTTTAAGTTTACTCTCGGGATTTGATGTAAGAGGTATGGTGATACGTTCTTTTTTATTTTTTAGGGTAAAATTTTCTCGGATTAGGGTGTTGTTATAATAGATGGATATTACATCATTATCTTCGTTTGAACCATCCCACACATAAAAATGAAGTGTTTTTGACTTCCATGGAACCGAAATTGAATTATTAGCTACTACTGTTTTAAATGTAAGTTTTGCATTTAATATTGAATCTAATAATGATTTATTTATCGGATCAATTATTGAATTTTCTTTGCTTGTTAGGAATATTTTTCCTTTTGCACACAATCTTCCGTTTGGATATTTGCCGATAAATTTACCAGTAAGAATTTCTTTATCTCCATTTTTTTTTAATTGTAAATCATGACTTTCAATAAAACAGAATTCCTCTTTTAATGCTTTTGATTTTGTAGAAGCATTTTGAATTTCTTTGAATGAATATATATTTTTTCGAGTGTCGTATTTGCCATGAATGAAAGATTTTGTTTTATCTTTTCCATAGATGTCCGTAATCGATTCGCCTGTAATGGTATAGTCTTTATGTAATTCGAATATGAGTTGGTAGGTTATAAGTTGTTTACTTTCAGTTGTTAAATATCCAGCAAAGGATTGTTTGCCTTCCAGTTGTGTGAAATAAACACAAGGATAAAAGAATAGTAGGAGAATTAGTTTTTTCATAAGCACTACAAAAGTGCAAATAATTCAAAACGCTTTCGATGTTGTATCACATAATTACTTTACCTTTGGCTAGTAAATTTACGCCATGAAAAAAATCTTTTTACTTCTATTTTTAGCAGCATTTTTATTTGCTGGTAATGCACATGCATCTTTTCCTGTTACTCTAGAAACAGAAAATGTACAGAATACTAACCCAATAGAAAAAAAACAAAAATTTAATACTAAAGAAACCAAATTATTAAAAAAGGAAAGCAAAAATATTTTTCCGCCCTCAGCACCAAGAGTAGATGAAGATTTACTAATTACTTTGCTTTTATTATTCGCTTTTGGCTGGTTAGCTGCGCACAGATGGTATAAACGAAAACCTATCATTTGGAATTTATTGTTCATCGTTACTTTAGGTGGCTTTGGATTTTGGTTTATTGCGGATTTGATTAATATTTTAACAAATAATTTCTAAGTTACTTCAACGTAAATACAAGGCTATCTATCATTAGGTAGCCTTTTTTGTTTCTTAAATTCTCCTTACTTTTAGTTGTCAAAATTATTTTATGAAATACAGAATACTCACCACGGAAGAATTAACACATTTAGAAGAAGAGTTAAAACAGTTTTTGATCATCAATCATGTGTACAAAGAGGAATGGGAACGTATGAATCGCGATACACCTGCATTAGCTAAAGATTTAGTAGGATTGTTTAGTGATCAAGTTCTTCAACGCGTATATGAAAATATTGCTTATTTAGAACATCGAAGTAAAGATGCTTGTTTGGTGTTTAAACTTGGTAAGGATTCCATCGAGATGATTGGTTTACAAAAAAAAGACACAGAAACAGATGTTGTAACTTTTGAAACCCCTGAATCTATCCATGAAGCTTTAACTGTTCATCCAAAGCAAGTTGGATTTTTTAAACACGCAAAAGCTTATACCAAACAACGCGAAGAAGAAATTCACCAAATGATAGAACAAGGGTGTGTGAAATCCTCAGAAGAATTTTGGAAGTTGTTGATGGAGGTTGTTGACTAAAATTTTGCTCTAATACCTTTGAATTTATAATTGTTATTTACATTATAACCATTTTTTTGAGGGTAAGTTATTGAATATTTTAGTTTAATTGTTTTTTCTGAATTTCCATCGATTTCTAGGTTCCAACTAATTTCCCCGCTTTCTAAATCTTGTGTAAAACCTTCTGTAATATTAATAATTTGAGATTTCACATTGTATTCTTCAGAAACTGGAATTTGATCTAAAACTTCGATAATAATTTTTTCAGTGCTAGTGTTTTTAATTTTAATTTCAAATTCTTGTGTTTTCTGAATTTGTCCTAATAATGTTTTTGTTTCTGAAAATGAACTCAATAATTTATGTTTTATATAAATTGAATTTACAATATCCAAAGGGATTTCAAAATATTCTTCAAACAAATTAGGAATAATTTCCATTCTGCCTAAATAATTTCCATTGTTATATATGTTTGCTTCTCCGTCAAGTAGATTCAATTTTTCCCAATCTTTTATTCTAGCGATTGAGTAAGCAACTTCTTCTTTTTTTGGAACACATTTGTAAATGTATTCTGGATTGAATTCATAGTTTGTGACCTCAATAATAGTTGGATTTTGACCAGAAATAAAGTCGTATTTTTTCGAAGTATTGAATAATATTTCTTTATCTGGAATATTAATTTCTTCTTGATCGCTATTTATTATTTCTTTTTCAATTTTTTTTACCTTAGAATTTGCATTATTTTTTTCAATATAAATTGGATCAATTTTTGGTGCAGAATAAAAGTCAAATGGATTGGATGTTGATAGAGTTATTGTTTGATTTATCCAATTTATACCTGTATTATTTAATATTTTAGAATTATATTTTAAAGATATTGTTTTGTTATTACTAGCATATATATCGTATATTGGAATCCAACCAGCACCATTGGCAATGTATGATAATTCTACATTACTATTGAATTCAGAATTGGGATTTCTGATGTCAACGATTATAATACTTGCTTTTGTAGCAAATTCACTGTCAATTTGAAGAGCATCTGCTAATAGTTTAGCTTTTAAACTTTTATTTTTTCTAAGAACGTTTTTTAATTTAATAATTTCAGTGTTAATTGCTTGATATCTATTTTTATAAAACTCTGTTGTTATTTTTAATTCATTAACATTAATTATTCTACCACTTGTAATTATTTCATCATTTTTAAGCAGCATATTTTTTTCTAATTCAAGTGAATTTATTTCAAATTTTACATCTTGAATTTTGTTATTTATTAATATAAGTGAGTCTATATTATTTCCAAATACATATTTAATTTCATCTGTAATAAATGAAAAATCAGTGGAATCATTAAGTTGAATTAAATTCAATTTTAATATCTCAGCATTGCCAAAATTTCTAAGATTTATTTTATTACTATTTATAGATGATGCTAGTCCAATAAATGCAATTTTAGATAATCCAGATGTAATTTTTATGTTTTTATTATGAGTAATGAGTGCAGAATTTAGAAATACTTTAACATTTGTGATTGGAGCTTTTATGATTTGGGGCTTATTCGACATAACAATGAATGTGATCATCACCATGATTATTGTAGAAAAAGTTGAATTTTTAGTTCTCATTTAATTGAATTTTAGAGTATAAATTTATATAATATTTTTTATCCCTATATATGTTATTATTAAACGGTGAAGTTAGCATATGAAAATCATCGGAAGAATTTTGGAAGTTGTTGATAGAGGTGGTAGAATAATTATTTTTAACATTTCAATTTGTACGTATTTATTCCGTACATTTATAGATATATTTTAAATTATGAGAACTTCATCTACTCCCAAAACACGTTTTGATGCGCGATTGACCATTGAGCAAAAAGAGTTGTTTGAAAAAGCTGCAAGTATTTCAGGTTATTCAAGTCTGACGGATTTTGTGTTAAAAACTGTACAACAAAAAGCGCAAGAAATAATTAGTCAAAACGAACAGATTTTCGCTTCTAAACGTGATAGTGAATTGTTTTTCAATACAATTTTAACTTCTCAAGAACCATCTACTTCGTTAAAAAATGCAGCGGGTAATTATTTAAAATCGATAAATAAATGAGTTTTGACATAGTTCATTTAAGTTCGGTTCATAATCGAACTCATTTTGAATGTGGTGAAGAATCTTTAACTAATTATATTAAACAGCAAGCAAACCAGGATATTAAACGTAAATTGTCCGTGTGTTTTGTGGCTGTAGATGAATTAAATCATGTTATCGCTTTTTATACTTTGTCCAATTCTGGTATTTCAAGAGAATTAATACCCGTAAAACTTCAAAAAAAGTTCCCTAATTCGTATGTAACAATTCCTACCACTTTATTAGGTCGATTAGCAGTTGATAATCCACATAAAGGTCAAAAATTAGGAGAGTATATGCTAATCGATGCATTATATAAATCCTATCAAGTTTCCAAAGAAATTGGTTCATTTGCAGTTATTGTTGATCCAATAAATGTCGCTGCAAAACAATTTTATACGAAATATGGTTTTATCGAATTACCGGATAGTAGACGTATGTTTTTATCCATGAAAACAATCGCTTTATTGTTTCAATAAGTTTAAATTATTACCTTTCTAAAAAATAAATCACATGGCATTAGATATACAATTATTAGCAGAAATATGTAAAACACCTGGTACCTCTGGATTTGAGCAACAAGTTCGTGCTTTGGTACTAAAAGAATTGGAAGGGTATGTAGATGAACTTTCTACAGACAATTTAGGAAACGTTTACGCAGTTAAAAAAGGAAAAGAAGACAAACGAGTAATGATTGGTGCGCACATGGATGAAATCGGATTTATGGTGACACATATCGACGATAAAGGGTTTATTCGCGTAACTACTTTAGGTGGTTTTGATCCAAAAACATTGACAGCACAGCGTGTAATTATTCACGGCAAAAAAGATATTATCGGCGTGATGGCTTCTAAACCAATCCACGTCATGACGCCAGATGAGCGTAATAAAGTCGCTAAATTGACGGATTATTTTATTGATACAGGTTTATCTAAAGAAGAAGTATTAGAGAACATATCGATTGGCGATCCAATTACACGTGAGCGTGAGTTTATTGAGATGGGGAATTGTGTGAATTCTAAATCTTTGGATAATCGTTTGGCGGTTTTCATCTTAATTGAAATGTTCAAAACCCTAAAAGGAAAAGAGGTTCCATATGATATTTACGGGGTATTTACTGTTCAAGAGGAGGTAGGAATTCGTGGTGCTAATGTTGCTTCGTTAAAAATTAATCCAGATTTTGGGTTTGGTTTAGACACAACAATCGCTTTTGATTTACCGGGAGCTGCAGAACATGAGATGATTACGAAATTAGGAGAAGGTACTGCAATTAAGATTATGGATGCTTCTACGATTTGTGATTACCGTATGGTGGATTACATGAAAAAGACTGCAGATAAACATCAAATCAAATGGCAGCCTGAGATTCTAACGGCAGGAGGGACAGATACAGCAGGTATTCAACGGATGACTCAAGGAGGATCTATTGCAGGAGCAGTTTCTGTGCCTACAAGACATTTACATCAAGTGATTGAAATGGCGAACAAAGATGATATTCAAGCGAGTATTGATTTATTGACTGCGTGTGTTACGGATTTAGATACCTATAATTGGGAGTTTAAATAGGTTTTAGATAAAAGACAAAAGACAAAAGACGAAAGACGAAAGACGAAAGACATTAGATTCATTCTATGAATAAATTCATATCTATTTTCTTTAAATTGTATTTGGGTATCTTATTTTTAGTTACCCTTTTACTTTTATATGTACCAATACTTCTTTTGTTATTAAGGGAGAAAACCAAGAAGAAAGC
>CAMDGH010000097.1 GCA_945897755.1 Chryseobacterium gleum
ACTGACAATGATCGTTTTGTTGCTTATAATCTATTGCAAAATGCTACTGTTGCTGCAGAAGGGCAATTGCCTTCTTGTCAGGATACAGGTACTGCGATTGTGATGGCGAAAAAAGGCGAAGATGTTTACACAGGTGTTATTGATGAAGCACATTTATCCAAAGGAATCTATAATACGTACAAAGAAAAGAATTTACGGTTTTCTCAAGTTGTTCCTTTAACCATGTTTGATGAGAAAAATTCAGGAACAAACTTACCTGCACAAATTGATATTTATGCGAAAAAAGGGATGTCTTATGAGTTTTTGTTTTTGGCAAAAGGAGGCGGGTCTGCAAATAAAACCTTTTTGTATCAACGTACAAAATCGTTGTTGAATGAGGCTTCTTTAGAGCAGTTTGTAAGAGAACGCATCAAGGATTTAGGCACTTCTGCATGTCCACCTTACCATTTAGCATTGGTGATCGGAGGCACATCTGCAGAGTCTAATTTAGCGACAGTAAAGAAAGCATCTGCAGGATATTTTGATGAATTGCCGACGGAAGGAAATGAAGGTGGGCAAGCTTTCCGTGATTTAGATTGGGAAGCACGTGTTCACAAAATTTGTCAAGAGAGTTTGATAGGAGCGCAATTTGGTGGAAAGTATTTTACGCATGATGTTCGCGTAATTCGTTTGCCTCGTCATGCCGCATCTTGTCCAGTAGGATTGGGAGTTTCTTGTTCGGCAGATCGAAATATCAAAGCAAAAATCACAAAAGAGGGTATTTTTGTAGAGCAATTAGAGCAAAATCCGCGTAGATTTTTACCAGAGACAGCCCCTCATTTAGAGCCAGCAATAGAAATCGATTTAAATCGTCCAATGACAGAAGTTTTGGCTGAATTGTCGAAATATCCGATTAAAACCCGGTTAAAATTAAACGGAACATTGATTGTTGCGCGCGACATGGCCCATGCTACAATCAAAGAGATGCTAGATGCTGGTCAGCCAATGCCTTCATATTTTAAAAATCATCCAATTTATTATGCTGGCCCAGCTAAAACTCCAGATGGTATGCCGTCAGGCAGTTTTGGTCCAACTACAGCTGGTAGAATGGATGCCTATGTTGATCAATTCCAGTCTTTAGGTGGAAGTATGATTATGTTGGCTAAAGGAAATCGATCTAAAGAGGTTACCAATGCATGTCATAAATACGGCGGTTTCTATTTAGGATCGATTGGTGGTCCAGCAGCTATTTTAGCGAAAGAGAATATTACTGCTGTTGAGGTGGTAGATTTTCCAGAGATGGGCATGGAGGCAGTGAGAAAGATAACAATTAAGAATTTCCCAGCGTTTATTATTACGGATGATAAGGGGAATGATTTTTTTGAAAATATTTAGTGCATTTTAGCGCTTTTTTTCATCCTTTGAGTTCAACATTAAATTTTCTTAAGTACAATCAATAACGCTAAATTGACCTATGGCAAAAAATAAATTACGTCGTTTCCGAGAAATGAAAGAGTGGTTGAATGTGTATGAGCCTAAATTAGATCCCTTAAAGCGAGAGCCTTTTCTGTTGAAAGGAAAGTGGAATGAAGCACATTTTAAGAACGATCATCCGATTGTATTGGAGCTAGGATGCGGTAAGGGGGAATATGCGATTGGGATGGCGGATCATTTTCAGGATAAGAATTTTATTGGTGTTGATATCAAAGGAGCGCGTATCTGGGTAGGAGCTAAGGATGCTGTAGAGCGAGGTGTTGAGAATGTAGCTTTTTTGCGCACCAAGATTGATTTTATAACGGATTATTTTGGTGAAAACGAAGTGGATGAAATTTGGTTGACTTTTTCAGATCCTCAACCCCATAAACCGAGAAAACGATTGACGTCTTCTTTGTTTATCAATCGCTACCGTAAGATCTTGAAAAAAGGTGGAATTATCCATTTAAAAACAGATAGTGATGTTTTGTTTGAATCTACCGAAGAAGAGATCAAAGAGCATGGCTATGAAAGCTTGGAATTGACGTGGGATTTGTATGCTTCGTTAGAAGGTAAAACGGAATTAGAACGCGAGGTTTTTTCGATAAAAACACACTATGAGGAGTTGTTTACCGCGAAAGGCAGTGTAATTAAGTATTGTAAGTTTAGGGTAAATTAATTTAAAAAAAAAGCCCTATTTTTTGTGCAGAACACTAGGTTGGAATGTTTTGTTGTTTGGTATTAAGTCAAGGTTCAAACTTATAGCCAATTCCTTTGACTGTTTTAAAATGATGGTCACCTAATTTTTCCCGTAATTTACGAATATGAACATCAATTGTTCTATCTCCAACAACAATGTCTGTTCCCCACACTTTTTCAAGAATTACTTCTCTTTCAAAAACAATGTCAGGGCGAGATGCAAGAAGGGACAAGAGTTCAAACTCTTTTTTTGGTAGGTGTATTTTTTTTCCCTCTTTTTCAACGATATAGCGCTCTCTATTTATTATTAAATCCGAGTTTATCGCTTCGATTGCCTGTTTATCCCTGCGGGTAAGTGCTTTAATCCTGCTTATAAGCACTTTTGGCTTTATTGGTTTTGTAACATAGTCGTCTGCACCTGCATCTAGGCCAGCTATTTGTGAATAGTCTTCCCCACGTGCTGTCAAAAAACAAATGCGTAAATTTTCTAATTCTGGTATTTTTCGTAATATTTCACACACTTCTATTCCGTCCATTATAGGCATCATTACATCTAATATGATGAGGTCTGGAATGTATTTTTTAGCTAGTTCTATGCCTTGAATTCCGTTCGTGGCAGTCTGAACTTCAAATCCTTCTTTAACAAGGTTGTAAGATAAGATGTCTAAAATATCTTGTTCGTCATCAATGATTAAAATTCGATTCATTTTTAATAACATGATTTATACATGAACAAATGTAACAAATTAATCACGTATATTAATTTTACATTTACGAATTCTTACGGTTGTTTAAATTTAACGTTAATTTATTGAGCTATTGATTAACATTGTCTCTGTATAGTTGTTATTCAATTATACGTAATTTTAGGGGCTAATAAATATGCTTACAAACTTGGAAAAAGTTAATTTTAATGCTCAAAACAACTAATTTAGATTATATAATATCAATTTCTTTCTATGACATATATCCTTCACATTGAAACAAGTACAAAAGTTTGTTCAGTCGGACTTTCTGCGGATGGTGTTTTAAGTCAATTGGTTGAAACATCTGAATCTGGTTATGTACATGGTGAAAAAATAACCCTATTTATTCAAGAAGTGTTAGACAAAGAGGGGATTAGAGCGAATCAATTGAATGCGGTTTCTGTTGCTTCTGGTCCAGGTTCTTATACTGGATTACGCATAGGTGTTTCTTCAGCAAAAGGCTTGTGCTTTGCTCTAGGGATTCCTTTAATTGCAATTGATTCACTAACGTGTTTGAATGAATTAGGAAAGGATAAATACAAGGACAAGACCATTATTGCTATGATTGACGCACGAAGAATGGAGGTGTTTTCAAAAGTATTTGATTCCATTAGTGAATCGAAAATTGAAGCAACTATTATTGATGAAATAACATTTGAAGATAAAATACCATTTATTGCAATTGGAGATGGTGTTGCTAAATTGAAGGAATTTTGGTTGCGTAGAGATATTGTTATTGATGATGAAATTTTTTCTTCAGCAAAAGGGCAAGTTCGAATCGCAGCTGAAAAATACCGAATGAATGAGTTTGAAGACCTTGCTTATTTTGAACCTTTTTACCTGAAAGATTTTGTTGCGGGAATAAGTAAAAAGAATCCATTATCCTAATTGTATGCTACTGAATGAATCAATAAAAAAAACAACCCGCCCATTTTTAATAACTGGGCCTTGTAGTGTTGAGTCGGAGCAGCAGATGCATCTGCTTGTGGCCGATTTAGCTATTCAGGGAAAAACTAATTTGGTAAGAGGTGGTATATGGAAACCAAGGACACGTCCTGATTCTTTCGAAGGTTTAGGTGAAATTGCGTTGCCTTGGTTGGTAGATGCATCACATCACAATCACCTCCCTTGTACAGTAGAAGTGGCAAATGCAAAACATGTCGAACTTGCGTTAAAGCATGGTGTAGATTGTGTGTGGATTGGAGCTAGAACAACGGTTAATCCTTTTGCTGTTCAAGAAATTGCAGATAGTTTAAGAGGGGTTTCTTTACCTGTGATGATTAAAAACCCAATCAATCCAGATGTCCAATTATGGATAGGTGCTTTTGAGCGACTTTCGAAAGTAGGAATTAATGATTTGGTTGCTGTCCATCGTGGATTTTCAATGTACAATCATACATTGTATCGAAATGTTCCAAATTGGGAAATTGCGATTGCCTTAAAACAATTTTTACCAGAAATTCCCTTAATTTGTGACCCGAGTCACATTGCAGGTAAACGGAATTTGCTGCTAGAAATCTCCCAAAAAGCGATGGATTTAAATTACAATGGATTGATGATTGAGACGCATCCTTTTCCGGATGCCGCACTATCTGATTCTGCACAACAAGTTACAGTAGTTGATTTAGGAAATCTATTGAATAAATTAATTTTAAGGAATACCCAATTTACAGAAGAAATTATCGGAGAGATTGAAAATATCAGAGCTCACATTAGTAAATTAGACACCCAACTATTTGCCTTGTTTTCAGAACGTATGAAGTTGAGTGAGTTGATTGGAGGCATAAAAAAAAATCATGCGATTACCATTCTCCAAGAAGAGCTGTGGAAGAAAATGCTGAATGAACGATTAGTGCAAGGTAAAGAACTCGGCTTAACTCCTGAGTTTGTTAGAGCGGTAATGGATGCGATTCACATGGAATCTATCACACATCAGATGAGTGTGATGAATAATTTGAATGGATGATAAAGCGTGTTAATCCAGGAAATTATTTAGGCGTAATAGTCATTCCTGCTTCTAAAAGTGATGGGCAGCGTGCATTATTGGCGGCTGCATTAGCAAAAGGAAATTCTAAAATTAGCCAATTAGGTTCGAGTAAAGATGAGCTGACCATGTTGTGTTGCATCGAAAAATTGGGCGCAAAAACAGGAATGCTTGACGGTGTGTTGGATGTTCAAGGGATCGCTTCGTTTCCAAGTGAGCTATCATTACATTGTGGAGAAAGTGGCTTAGCCTTGCGCTTACTTACTGCACTTTGTGCAATCCATTCTGGTCGGTATATACTTAATGGGGAAGGTTCGCTATTGAATCGCTCAATGGATTTTTACCACACATTATTTTTAAGACAAAAGCTAAATTTTTCATTCTCTCAGAATAACACATTACCGATTATGCTGGAAGGGAAACTTAGTGGAGGCAAGATAAGCGTAGACGGAAGTCAAAGTTCTCAATACATATCCGGATTATTGATGGCTTTACCTTTATTAGCTGAAGATTCGATCCTTGAAGTTGCAAATGCGGTGAGTACACCATATGTAAAAATGACTCTAAATACGCTACGCATATTCGGGATTGAAATACAGCAAGACGAGAATACGTATTTGATTCGGGGAAATCAATCCTATCAACCAATGAAATATGAGGTAGAAGGCGATTGGAGTAGTGCGAGTTATTGGCTAGTAGCAAGTGCTTTGGGTCAAAGTGTATCCGTAAAAGGATTATCGATGGATAGCTTACAAGCAGACAAAGCAATACTGAATGCGTTTGAGTTGGCTAATTGTAAGGTGTTTGATACGCTAAATGGGATTCGAACAGATGGGTCTCAACGTCATTCCTTTCAATTTGATGCAAGCGATTGTCCAGATTTGTTTCCAGCTTTAGTTACTTTAGCTTCATTGACACCAGGTATTTCAATTATTTCAGGGGTGATAAGATTGAAAAACAAGGAAAGTGACCGCGGAAAAGTCTTGCAATCAGAATTTGGAAAGTTAGGTGTTCAAATTCTGATCATTGGCAACGATATGCATATTTACGGTAAAACTTTTGTAAGCGGAGGAAAAGTAAGTGCTCAACATGATCATCGCATCGCAATGTGTTTTGGTATTTTAGGAATGAATACACTAGCAGGGATTGAAATTGATGAGGCAGAGGCGGTCGCAAAAAGTTATCCTTCGTTTTGGAAGGATTTAGAAAGATGTAAACAAGTTTAGACGAAAAATCAATTCGGTTTGACCGATTGAATAGCGATTAATATTTTTCCAAGGTCGGATCAATTTCATCAATCCATGCCAAAATTCCGCCTTCTAAGTTATACAGGTTTTTTAGTTCGTAGTTTTGCTCCAAAAACTCAATCACATTTGAACTACGTTTCCCAGACCTACAGTGAATGATTACTTTCTTGTCGGTAGATAGTTCTTCAACTCTTCCAGGCACTTCATTCATAGGAATTAGTATCCCGTTGATGTTGCAAATTTCATGTTCGTATGATTCACGTACATCTACTAATTGGAAATCTTCGTTTAGATCGATTAGATTTTTTAGTTCTTGAACACTTACACTTTTCATTTTTATAAATTTTAATCGTGAAATAAATGGTTAAACGAATGATTCGCAATTTCAAATATACGCATTTGTGTTTTAAGTTGTTAATTCAAGTTTAACGAATTCCCATAAGACTACTCCAGCACATACGGCAACATTTAAACTATGCTTTGTTCCAAATTGAGGGATTTCAATGATATGGTCACTCAGGTCAATGGCCTCTTGGTCTACACCATCTACTTCATTCCCGAAAATCAATGCTATTTTTTCAAATTTTAACGCGGGAATATGTTGCAGTAAAGTGGTATTTTCTGCTTGCTCAATACTTGCTATTTTAACTCCTTTCTCTTTTAGTTCCAATATGAGCTCGGTGATTGAGTTTCGGTATTCCCAAGTAACAGTTTCCGTGGCTCCCAATGCCGTTTTTTGAATTTCGCGATGCGGTGGCGTAGCAGTAATTCCACATAGGTATATTTTTTCAACATTAAATGCATCTGACGTTCGAAAGAATGCTCCGATATTGTTTAAGCT
>CAMDGH010000098.1 GCA_945897755.1 Chryseobacterium gleum
TGTCGAAAGTGCACTAATCATAGGAGCATAATCAAGATTACTACGCCAACTATCCCAATATATTTCTTTTGAATTTTCCATGGTAAATAAATTAGTTTCATCTTTAAAATAAGTTAAATTCGAAAGGATGGAATTTCTGATTAATTGATGTGTTTGCAATGCAGTACTAGAATCTGAAGCACATTTTTTATTATCAATCTGAAAGTCATAGTTTTTGATACTTTTTAGAAGAATCGAATTATATTTTGAAAGTGAAATTCTGGATAAATTTAAATCAAAATATTCATTAGTAAACATGAATGGATATTTCAAAGAATGGATTTCAATTACATGTCCAGCAGTGTGTTTTTTAATTTGATAATGGCTTTCATTATAAAAGTTTAACAAATCGATTTTAAGATCTTGAATTTCATTAATTTCACTCGTTATGGTAGCATTCATCGTTGTTGCCATTTTCTGAATTTCAGGCGAAAAACTATTTATGTTTATCAATTCCGTTTCGGAAATATATTTCTTATTCGCTATCTGTAGTTTTTCATAGGTGTAAAAATCTTTGTATATTGTGAATTTGGGGATTTTATTCAAAAAAGAATTTTGAATATTAAATATGAAAAAAATCAACATACCCAATTTCACAGCATCGATCTTGATTTTAAAATACTGTAAATGCTCGAATTGAAACCTGTTTTTAAAGTAATAAAGGATAGCGCTTATAGTCAAACAAACACTTGTAAAAAAGAGAAAAGCACCAATTACATTCGCCCAATAAAAAAAATAGACTAAACCAAAGGATGTACAAAAAGTGATAGCAGACAAAAAGATCAAAATAATTAATCTTTTTTCTACAATACGACTTGTGGAATTAGCCGAATTTACTTCATTTAATAAAGCAATCATTTTTAGTATTAACAAAGCAATCAATAATCCCCAATGAATTTGCTTTAATAAAATTAGATTAAGATTACCCCAACTTAACGTTAGTAGCACAAATAGAATTAAGAGTAGATAAAATGTTTTTGCCAAAAGCGATTTGCTCTGTTTTAATTTGGCAATTAATGGTAAAGTACAAAGCGTGAACCCTAAAAACCAAAGCATATGTCCAAATGGCCAATGCATAAATTTAAATCCAAATCCTAATATAAATAATAACAGTCCTGCTACATCTAATTTTTGCACCAACGATTTCATGTCTAACTAATTTAAAGTGTGAATAATTAATTAGATAACGATAAAACATGTTGTTTAGTATCTCTTGAAGGTAGGTTCAAGTACCAAATGCGACATTACCATTTATGAAAAATATTCTTTGGTGAATTAAAATTTAATTTTTCTCTTGGCTTTTCGTTTGTTTTTTACTGAATATCAGTTAGTTATTATTTTGAGTAATCATTTAAATTTGATTCTTTTTTAACGTATTGCCTTATTAATTTATTAGCATTTTCTATTGATCCTTTTTCCCAGGAATAATAAGGGTGAGCAAAATATATAGTTGTTTCGAGTTTTTTAGCGATTGCTATATGTTCAACAAATTCAGCTCCCATTATCTGTTTTAATTGAATGATTATAGTCTTTGTAGGGCAAAAGTAAATTGATAATTTAATCTCTTAACTTTCTGTCCGAAAAATTGGTCAGCATATTTTTTTGTAAAATAAATTATTTAGTGTTCATTTAATTCCGTAAATTGTAAGTATTAAAAATAGTTCTCTTAACGCTTGTTTTTTCTCTTTTTCGTATCGCTTTTTTTGAATTTTGGGGAGGGTAAATTTCAAGCTTTTGGTTAATTACTTAAATTTTGTGCCATGAGCCTTTTATCTAAGATTAAAGACGATTTTTCTTTGTCAACAAAAGATTTTTCGATTGATGAATATTTAGAGTTGTGTAGAGAGAATTCAATGATGTATGCTTCTGCAGCCGAAAGAATGTTAAGTGCGATAGGCACTCCTAACATTATTGATACCAAGCTGGATGATCGATTGAGTAGAATCTATTCAAACAAAGTGATTAAGCGATATCCTGCTTTTGAAGAATTCTATGGAATGGAAGATTCCATAGATCAAATTGTATCATTTTTCAAGCATGCGGCTCAAGGTTTAGAAGAGAAAAAACAAATACTTTATTTGTTAGGTCCTGTTGGAGGAGGGAAGTCTTCCTTAGCTGAGAGATTGAAGCAATTAATGGAAGATAATATGATTTATGTATTAATGGCTAACGATGAACCTTCCCCCGTTTGGGAATCACCGCTTGGATTATTTAATAATTACCGTTCACAATTGGAAGAGGAGTTTGGAATTCCAAAACGGTATATTCCCGCATGCCCTTCTCCATGGGCTTCTAAGCGATTAAAGGAATTTGATGGTGATGTTTCAAAGTTTAAAGTGCGTGCGTTTAAATTATCAATCGCTTCACAAGTAGGGATTGCTAAAAATGAACCGGGTGACGACAATAATCAAGACATTAGTTCGTTGGTAGGGAAAGTTGATATTCGGAAATTAGCGGAATACCCTCAAAATGATGCTGATGCATATAATTTCTCTGGTGCATTATGTAAATCAAACCAAGGAATAATGGAGTTTGTAGAGATGTTTAAGGCTCCAATCAAGGTTTTACACCCTTTGTTAACAGCAACCCAAGAAGGAAATTATAACGGTACCGAGAATTTACCTTCTATCCCTTTTCAGGGAATTATTTTAGCCCATTCTAATGAAAGTGAGTGGGATGTTTTTTCGAATGATAAAAAAAATGAAGCTTTTTTAGATCGTGTAAATATTGTAAGGGTTCCATATTGTTTGAGGGTTGATGAGGAAGTTGCTATTTATCAAAAATTACTCGCTAATTCTTCCTTATTAGGTGCACCTTGTGCTCCCTTGACCTTGGAAATGTTGGCTCAGTTTTCTGTCATGACACGGTTGAAAAAACCCGAAAATTCATCTCTTTATTCGAAAATGAGGGTATATAATGGCGAAAATTTGAAAGAGGTAGATTTAAAATCTAAATCACTTCAAGAGTACAAAGACGATGCTGGTATTACAGAAGGTATGCACGGAGTTTCTACACGATTTGCATTTAAAATTTTGTCTAAGGTATTTAATCATGATTCAGAAGAAATTGCAGCTAATCCTGTTCACTTATTCTATGTGTTGGAAAACGAAATTATTAGGTTGCAATTACCTAAAGATACAGAGGATTTTTACATTAATTTGTTAAAATCAGTTCTTTCTTCTCGTTATGCTGAGTTTATTGGAGATGAAATCCAAAAAGCATACGTGGATTCATACCAAGAATATGGCCAAAATTTATTTGAAAGATACATTACATATGCTGATTATTGGTGTCAAGATAATGAGTATAGAGACCCTGAAACAGGAGAGCAATTTGACCGCCAATTACTAAATGAGGAATTGGAAAAGTTAGAAAAGCCAGCTGGTATAGCAAATCCAAAAGATTTCCGGAATGATATTGTTCAGTTTTATTTGCGATATAGAGCGAAAAATAGTGTAGCACCCCGATGGGATTCGTACGAGAAAATTAAAAATGTCATTGAAAAAAGAATTTTTTCTAAAACAGAAGATTTAATTCCTGTCATTTCGTTTACTTCAAAGGCTTCGAAACACGAAGAGAAAAAACATTCAGAGTTCATTGAACGTATGAGTGAAAAAGGGTATACGTTTAAGCAAATTAAATTGTTAACCGATTGGTATTTAAGAGTTCGTAAGTCAAGCTAATTCTATGCGCTATGTCTATCCATGTTGTTGATCGAAGAAAGAATTCAAGAGGCAAATCTTCTGAAAATAGACAGCGTTTATTGAAGAGGGTGGAAACACAAATTCAAAAGGCCTTACCAGACATTGTTAAAAACACGAAAGTCAAAGAAATAACAGGTTCATCAAATAGAATTAATATTCCTATAAAGGGGATTAAAGAACCTAACTTTACATATGCACATCAAACAGGAAATAGTAAAAATATTTATCCTGGAAATAAGGAGTATGCTCAAGGTGATTTAATTAAAAAACCTCCTTCTGAAGGTGGAAGTGGGAGTGGTCAAAAGGGCTCCAATCAACCGGGAGAATCAGAAGATGATTTTGTAGTTTCTATTTCTAGAGATGAGTTCTTAGATTACTTTTTCGCTGAATTAGAATTGCCTGAAATGGTAAAAAAACACCTTAATTCACTTGTTGATTTTAAACGAAGAAGGGCTGGATACGTTAGTCAGGGATCGCCAAGTAAATTAAATATTGTTCGGTCTTATCAAAACTCGTTGTCAAGAAGAATGGCTGGCACATTGTATTTTGACAAAAAAATAAAAGAGTTGAACGATAAATTAGTAGCGAATCACCTGAGTGATGAACAACGTGCTTTTTTAGAAAACGAAATCATTCGGTATACTAAAATGAAATTATCTGTTGCGTTCATGGAAGAAACAGACCTTAGATTTAATAATTTTAATGTGATTCCTGTTCCAGTAACTTCCGCTGTCATGTTTTGTGTTATGGATGTTTCTGGTTCAATGGGTGAGAAAGAAAAGGACATCGCTAAACGATTTTTTATGCTACTCTATCTTTTTCTGACAAAGCAGTATGAACAAATAGATATTGTATTTATTCGTCATCATACAGAAGCGAAAGAAGTGAGCGAAGAGGTTTTCTTTAATTCTAAAGAAAGTGGTGGTACAATGGTTTCTCCTGCATTAGAATTGATGAAGAGTATTATTAAGTCGCGTTACTCTAGCAATTGGAATGTCTATGCTGCCCAAGTTTCTGATGGAGATGTTTGGAATAAGTCAGACGCAGAAGATTGTGGGAAATTATTGTTTAGCGAAATATTACCGAGTATTCAATATATGACTTACATAGAGGTGTGTAGAAACACACAAAGCGATTTATGGGATGCGTATACAGACGTAAAACAAAAACGCGGTAATCTTGAAATGGCGAAAATCCATGAGTTGAATGAGATTTGGTCTGTTTTTAAAGTATTTTTCAAAAAAAAAGTAGCTAGTCATGGATAAGAAAGCACTGAAACTCTTATTTTCAAGGAGCGATTGGAATGAAACTACGATCCAAGAAGCAGACAAATTAATTGGTCGGCTTGCAAAGGAATACCTTGGCTTAGATACCTATCCAAATCAATTTGAAGTTGTGACTTCCGAACAGATGTTGGATGCATATTCTCTTGTTGGTTTGCCTTTATCTTATCATCATTGGAAGTTTGGTAAAGATTTTGTCATTAATGAAAATAATTATAAAAAAGGAAGGATGGGCTTGGCTTATGAATTAGTAATTAATTCAAATCCCTGTATATCTTATAACATGGAGGATAATACAACTTGTCTCACTTTATTAGTACTTGCTCATGCTGCGTATGGCCACAATCACTTCTTTAAAAACAATTACTTATTTAAGCAATGGACAAATGCAGATTCGATTGTGGATTATTTAATTTTTGCCCGTAAATACATTTCTGTTTGTGAAGAAAAATATGGTTATGAGGAAGTTGAATTGGTTTTAGATGCTGGACATGCGTTGATGAATTATGGTGTAGATAAATATAAAAAACCGACTGTTATTTCCCCTGGAGCTGAAAAAGAGCGTTTGAAAAAGAAGGTGGAAGATAACAGGGTGCTTTTAAATGACATTTGGAGAACTGTACCAAAAATAGATGAAAAACCATTAAATCCGATTGTTTTTCCACTGCAACCTGAAGAAAACATACTCTATTTTATTGAAAAAAACTCTCCTGTTTTAAAAGAATGGCAACGAGAAATCATTCGAATTGTACGAAAAATAGCACAATATTTTTATCCACAAGGTCAAACAAAGGTGATTAATGAAGGGTGCGCTACTTTTACACATTATGAATTGATTAATCAATTGTATGAAAAAGGTTTTTTAGACGATGGCTTTATGTTGGAATTTATGCATCATCATTCTAATGTAATCTATCAGCCTGATTTTGATTCAAAGTATTACGCTGGAATTAATCCTTATACGCTTGGTTTTGCAATTTTTTCAGATCTCAAACGAATGAGTATTTCTCCTACCGAGGAAGATTTAAAATGGTTTCCAAGCATAGCGGGTAAAGAGTCTTGGCAAGAAACATTTAGGTCAATTGTTGAGAATTATAAGGATGAAACGTTTGTTTTACAATTTCTGTCCCCAACGGTGATTAGGGACTTGCATTTATTCGAAATTCACGATGAAATAAATAAAGATCATGTATTAATCTCTCATATTCACGACGAATTTGGATATAAAGCGATACGAAAATCCTTGTCTGAATGGTATAATAGAGCGCGATATGTACCTGATATTCAAGTTTTAGATGTATGTGTCTATGGTGACAGGTGTTTGACTTTAGATTATACTTCCTTAGATGAAAAAGAAATTTTAATTTCTCAAGCTAAAAATGTGATTGATTATGTCCGTTTTTTGTGGGGTTTTCCCGTAAAACTTATCGGGGATGGTGATGTTTCTAAGGTCTTGGTCGAAGTAAAGTAGTAGCTTGTGTTTATGCCTCACAGTTTCCTTGGTAAAAATCGAGTGCTACTTAACTAAAATTCAATAGTACAAGTCTGATACATTAAGGAAATTACTTTTCCATTTACGATTGCTTTCTGTCCAGATGGCTAGAAAAACTATAAAAAAATCACAAAAAAATCCCTTCTACACTTTCACAATCTCACCTTTTTCACTAACTTAAATTAGATAATAACTAAATTATCTATCAAAATGCTAGTAAAAACGTACGGTAGCGCTGTTTTCGGATTGGAAGCAACAACCATCACCATCGAATTAAATGTATGCACAGGAGTAAATTTCATTTTAGTTGGTTTACCCGACAGTGCAGTAAAAGAAAGTCAACAACGTGTAAAGGCTGCTATCAAAAATATTGGAATGAAATTTCCAGGAAAAGAAATAACCGTCAACATGGCTCCGGCAGACATTCGTAAAGAAGGAT
>CAMDGH010000099.1 GCA_945897755.1 Chryseobacterium gleum
TACTGCGCTCGAAATGATTATGGGTATAATTCCAACCAATTCGGAATTCTTTCCATTTAGATACAGTAGCTAATGTTTGAAAAGCAAGACTGATAAAGATGCAGGTCACTAATAGGAACTTGTTCATGGCCGTGAAATTTAAGAATGAATAAATGCGTTGGGATTATAGTACTAACGTAACTTAAAATCACTTTCGTATTTTTTACGTCTTATTTTATTCAATTTAATAACTGGAGTTCGATTGTTATTAAATTAAAAAAATTGATTTTAAGCTTCCTCCCTTGAGAAGAGAAAGTTCTACTTTCGAAGAACAAACGTTAGAGCTGTAAGGATTGAGGAGGGTGACTGTAATTTTTAATAACAAGTCTTGAGCATATACGATTCGAAAATTATCTGCGTTAGTATATGTATCGTACGAAATCATTTTTACCATGAAACGAATTTTTTTAATCCTCTTTTTTTTAATTTTCAGAACTACGATACTGGCAAAGGATTCGTATGAAATCTATTTTAGAGACGAACGGGAAGAAGTAGCTAAATTTTTGCAAGCTAACCAACAAAAAATGGCGCAAAAAGCCATCAAATTCCACCATGAAAATGATTTTGTGACAGCAATTGTTTATCCAGAGTTATTACGCTATAATTACATACAAGTTTTTATCGAAACAACTAGTTTGGAGTTGATCTATATGCGTTACGGTGCTAAAACGGCTGATTTTTCAATCGGTCACTTTCAAATGAAACCGTCCTTTGCAGAACACATTGAAAAGTATATCGAAAATAATGCAGCTGATTTTCACCAATACAAAAAATTGATAATTGCTCAAAATGCATCGCCATTAAAACAAAGAAAATTACGTTTAACTCGTTTGAAAAAAATAGATTGGCAATTGACTTATTTACATGCGTTTATTGCTATTTGCGATCACAAGTTTAAGTCTTTTAAATTTGATTCTTCTATAGAAAAACTTCAATTTTTTGCTGCATGTTACAACATTGGTTTTCATAATAAATACCAAACGATTCAACAAAATGCTACTAAAAATACTTTCCCAAATGGACCAAAATACCTTGGAACACAATTTTGTTATGCTTCCATAGCATGTGCTTACTATCTAAATCCGAAATCTATGAAATGATGCTACTTAACCTTTAATCTTAATCCCAATGAAACCAATACACGCGATGATTACTAACTGTATGATGGTTAGTGTTCTCATACTAGGTGCTTGCAATACATCTGTTACTAAAAACAATGCAAAAGCAAAGGATAAATTAGCATATACTTCGCCTTTCAAATCGGTGTCTTTACCGAAAAAAAATTTTGTAATTCAACCTAATGTAAGTCAGGTTATTACAACACAAAATGGCTCGAAAATTTACATTGATTCATTCAGTTTGGTGGATAAAAATGGCGCTCCAATTACAGAGCCAGTTACTTTACATCTACAATCCATCATGGATCCTGCTGAAATGCTAACTTCTGGAATCCCAATGAAATATTCAGATAGCGAAAATAAAGATGTTCCTTTTCAATCTGCCGGAATGTTTGAAATGCAGGCAACTTCTGCGTCCGGACAAGAAGTGATGATTGATAAACAACATCCAATTAAAATGGATTTATCTAGTTATTCTGCCGAAAATGGGTTTTCTAATTACATGCTCGATAAAAAAACAGGGCTTTGGACAAAAACGGAAGAAGAAACAAAAATTCCAAACATGGACAAAGAAATATTACGTCGTCAAATTTCCAAATTGAAAGACAAAACGGCTTTTAATAATGAACTTTTCGTCTTTAATTTCTACAATCTATTGGATATTTACTTGAATGAAGATTACCGAGAGATTTCGAAGTACTTCGAAAATCCAAATAAAGCAATTCCAAAACGATTGTTAAAGTATGGAATTGATTCCGAAAATATTATTTGTTACGATGATGTTGAACTAAATAATAGTAAAGAGTCATGTAACCGTATTATTTGGGAGCGTGTCGATAGAAAAAAATTTCCACATTGGAAAAAGACATGTATTGCTAAATTAGATAAAAAAGAAGAAGGCGTTTATGAGCTTTCATTCCAAAATCTGGATGCTAAAAATGAAACTTTCACTACCTTAATTCGACCTAAAATGACCATCAAAAGTTTGTTTAAATTCGGTCCTGAAACATGGGATGCTAACTATGCTGAAACATTAAAAGAAATCCAATCGCAAGAAAGTACACTCGCAAAAATGGATGACGTAATGAGAACATTGACGATTAGTCAGTTTGGGGTATATAACTGTGATCGTTTTTATCAAAATCCAGAGGCTTTCGAAGCAAAAGTAGAGCTAGTTGTTCCAAAAGGAAAAAATGGCTTTGTACCGGAACGTTTTTTCTACGTAAGTAAACGCGATAAAATCAGTATCGATTATGCTTTCTCAAAAAAAATATTGCTTTTTCAAGATGAAACGGCCGCTTTATACACTGTTTTAGAAGGAGATGTACTAGCAAAAGTGGATACAGAGCAACTATTGAAATGTTCGAAAGACGATCCAACTTCTCAAAAACTAACATTTAAACCACTAACAAAAATCAATAATACCCATGAATTAAAAGCACTCATGGGGATATAACCTAAAACAACATAGGCTACCATTTTTTGGTAGCCTATGTTGTTTGATTTTTTTTGCAAGGTTTTAGCATCTTTTTGCAAATAACTAATTTAAGTTTCTGTAAAATCCAATTAATTAATATTGATTCAAATGTAATAAAAAATCCAGTTGGAATTAAACCAACTGGATTCTAATGCGATAATATATTGAAAATATCACTTTAATTTGTTGATTTCTTCTTCTGTTAAACCAGTTGCTTTGGAAATGTCATCAATAGATATTCCTAATGAAATTAAGTTTTTAGCAACATCTATTTTACCTTTCTTTTCACCTTCGATGATTGCAGATTCAATGGTACTAGATTGGTTACGTTTGTTTTCCATATCACGACTATATGCTTCACGTTCTAGTTCGCTCATTTGGTCAATAATCAGTTTTTCTTTCACAATATCCAGTCCTTTAGCTTTGAAGCTATCTTTGACCTCATTGTTTTTTAAGAAGTATATCCATTCATCTAGTCCATCTTTAGCTACATCATTGAAGTCGTTTATCTTTAAAATGTAATACTCTGGGTATATTTCATGCACAGCACCAACCTTGTATTGCTCTAGTTGAGATTTACTCAACCCTAACAAATCGTTGGTGTGTAAACCTCTAAATTCTGTTTTACCATGGTAAACATAATCATTGCCTTGTCCTAGGTGGAAGTATACAATATTTACAGAGTATACCTTTTTAATCTTGCCATAGCTCTCTCCAATCTTGACGTGTTCAGTAATGGATTTACTAACACCATACGCCATACGATGAAAATAATCTAATTGGCTATCTGCTTGTAATTCGATAAGTATAACTTCGTTTGTTGCTGTATGAGCTAGTATATCAACACGATTAAATTTATCATCATCGTATTGCTGATTGCCTTCGCTTTCACCGATTTGTATAATGGTTACATCAAACTTCAACAACTCAGTTAAGAAACCTTCCAATACGCCATAATTAGCCTTATCACGAAGTAACTTCTTCATTGCCCAATCAAAACGTATAAGATTCTTCATTGTATTTTTTTTGTAGTGTTCTCGATAGCAAATATACTGTTTTCTAGTACAATAATCAACAATAATTGTATTAATGTAGTATGAATTTTCAGTCCTTTTTTCATCTATGATGTCCCCATTTTTCGTACAGAAAGTTAAGATTTTAAATGTAATTTTTAATTTTAATCATATGTCGAATACACGAAGAAAATAGAAGAAGGAATTTAAAGCAAAAGTTGTTTTATAAGCTTTGAAGGAAAGATAAACTCTTGGACATTTAGCCAAAAAAACATGAATTATCTCACCTTCCTAAATTTTACTTTGGAAAGCAGAAGCAATTTCAAATTTCGATTTATTATTTGGAGTTGATAAAAAGAAGTCAAAAGAACCGGAAGGAGATATCAAAGCACTTTACTCCCAAATATGAGAGCGAAAAATGTCAATTTATTTCTAAAAAAAAAGCTCTCTTGAGTTCTAGAGAAAATCGTATAGGTATGATTGACAAATTATTAAGTTTAATCACATCAAAACAATGTGATTTATTATCAATTCATAGAGGTAGATTATATTATAAACCTATAAATAAACGCAACAAAAATCAATAATACCAATGAATTAAAAGAACTCATGGGGATATAACCTAAAACAACATAGGCTACCATTTTTTGGTAGCCTATGTTGTTTGATTTTTTCTGCAAGGTTTTAGCATCTTTTTGCAACTATTTTCTATCGTGTCTAACAAAATGATAGAAAAATCTGTTGAGTCTGCACAATCTCCACTAATCATTTGTTAGTGTTTCTATAAACTAGTATTATTGTACCTGCAAGTCAACTAAAACTTAAAATCGTATGGTAGATATCGATAATTACCTAGACAATCATTACATACATAGAAGAAATTGGCTGCGTGCCGCTGTATTGGGCGCTAATGATGGTATTCTTTCTATTACCAGTATCGCTATTGGTATCGCAGCAGCAAGCTCTTCCCGTGAACCGATTGTATTGGCTACGATTGCCGGTTTGGTTGCTGGTGCACTTGCAATGGCTGCCGGGGAATATGTTTCGGTAAGTTCCCAAATGGATACCGAAAAAGCAGATATCGCCCGCGAAGCACAAGAGTTACAAGACATGCCGGAAGAAGAACTACAAATTCTAGCAACCATCTACGAACAAAGAGGATTATCCAAAGAAACCGCGATGAAAGTAGCAATAGAATTTACAGAAAAAGATGCGTTGGCTGCGCATGTTCGAGATGAATTAGGAATCAATGAAATTAGTCAGGCAAATCCTATTCAAGCTGCATTGGCTTCTGGTGCTGCATTTACACTCGGCGGAATATTACCGCTTATTGTCGTGCTTTTTTCTCCTTTATCAGGGATGGAATATGCCTTATATGCTTCGTCGATTCTCTTTTTAGTACTACTCGGAACAATCGCCGCAAAAACGGGTGGTTCCAGCATTAAAAAAGCAATTTTGCGTATCACCATTTGGGGCACCCTCGCAATGGGTCTTACAGCACTCGTAGGTTATCTATTCGGCGTTAATGTTTAATAATAGCATAAATCAAAAAAAAATATTACTTGATAATCATCCAATATTACCTTATTACCTTATTACCTTATAGTGAATTAATTATTCGCTTAAAATCTTAACGTTGGAATCCAAAATTTAAAACATGAATAATTACACACATACAGTAGAGGAACGATTTGTCAAATACGTTCAAATAGATACAACTGCAGATCCCATATCTACATCCTTTCCATCTTCAGAAAAACAAAAAGATTTAGCTAAAGTTTTAGTTCAAGAATTACTTGAAATAGGAATAAAAGATGCTGAAATGGATCAATATGGATACGTTTATGCCACCATTGAAAGTAATTCCCCGAAAGAGAATATACCTACCATTTGTTTTTGTGCACACATGGACACTGCGCCAGATTGTAGCGGAACAAATGTAAAACCAATCATTCACCATAAGTACGATGGCACACCTATCGTATTACCAGACGACAACACGCAAATTATAACAACCGATAAACATAAATACCTAAAAGAAAAAATCGGAGATGATATCATCACTGCCAGTGGATTGACCCTACTAGGGGCTGATGACAAAGCGGGAATCGCAATAATAATGGATTTTGCCAATTACATCGTGAACTACCCAGAAATAAAACATGGTAAAATTCGTATTTTATTTACGCCAGACGAAGAAGTTGGTCGTGGAGTGGAACACCTGGACATGGAAAAACTAAATGCGGATTATGGCTATACATTGGATGGAGGTTCACTTGGGTCTATCGAAGACGAATCCTTCTCCGCAGATGCTGTCTCTCTAAAAATTCATGGAATTAGTGCTCACCCAGGTTATGCAAAAAATAAAATGGTTAATGCTATTAAAGTAGCTGCTGAAATCGTTGCTGCTTTACCAAAAAGCGAATGTTCACCAGAAACAACCGAAAAACGAGAAGGTTTTTTGCATCCAACTTCAATCAAGGGAGAATTGGAATGTACCACCGTTAACTTTATAGTACGAGATCACTTAACAAACAACTTAAAAATACACGAAGATCGATTAAAAGCAATCGTTGATGGCATCCTTCAAAATTACCCTGAATTAAAAGTAGAATTCAAAATTACAGAACAATACCGAAACATGAAAGAGGTGTTAAACACAGTTCCTTTCGTAACAGACTTCGCCATCGAAGCGATGAAACGTGTAGGTATCATTTCTGAAGCAACAATTATCCGCGGTGGCACAGATGGTTCCAAACTTTCTTTCATGGGATTACCCTGTCCAAATATCTTTACAGGTGAAATGGCTATTCACTCACGCCACGAATATGTAAGTATTCAAGACATGCAAAAAGCGGTAAAAACGATGGTTGAATTGATTAAAATTTGGGAAGAGAAAGGATAAGTTAGGAGTGCGTTTTATTGTATTGTTTTTACTAACTACATGACAAAAATTATAAACAATTGATTATCAGTAAATTATTTTTTAAAACACTTGTTTAAAACCTTGAAAATCAGTATCTTAGATGATGATACCACTCGATCATTTAAGCCCGATTTCCAAG
>CAMDGH010000100.1 GCA_945897755.1 Chryseobacterium gleum
TTTATGTTTAAATTCGTTTTAGCATCTGTACTTTTTTGCTTAAATTTTACTGTTTTTTCGCAATTGCAATCGATTAAAGGGTACATCTCTGATAAGGAATCTCAACTTACCATTCCCGGCGCAATCGTTTCACTTATCACTTCAGACAAATCTGAGAAAATACTGTCAGACTCTATTGGTTTTTTTAAGTTTCAAGGTGTTCACCCTGGAAGATATGATGTAAGCATTTCTTATTTTGGGTATAAGTTTCTCCTTATTCCAAATGTAATTGTTACCGCTGGAAAAGAGGTTATGTTAGATGTTTTGCTGGAAGAACAAATCATTCAGATGGGTGAGATTGTTGTAAAGGGAGGCGATAGTCAAAAAATGATTAATGAACTTACTTCAATAAGTGGGCGATCATTTAGTACAGAAGAGGTCAATCGCTATGCCGGTGGTCGTTCAGACCCTTCGCGATTAGCAGCAAATTTTGCAGGCGTTAATTCAGCAAACGATGCGCGTAATGATTTAATTATTCGTGGCAATTCTCCTACGGGTGTCCTTTGGCGCATAGCAGGTTTAAACATTCCAAATCCGAATCATTTTTCAACGATTGGAACTACAGGGGGGCCTGTGAGTGCTATAAATACAAATATGCTTAAAAACTCTGATTTTTTCACTTCTGCATTTCCTACTGAATATGGGAATGCAACTGCAGGGGTGTTTGATTTAAATTTTCGAGATGGAAATAGTGATAAACATGAACATTTAGTTCAATTTGGTTTGATTACAGGACTAGAAGTACTAACAGAAGGTCCGATTATTAAAGCGAGAAAATCTTCTTATTTGATTTCCTACCGACATGGTTTGACTGGCTTAGCTCAGGGATTAGGGTTTAATATTGGTACAACTGCTTCTCCATTTTTTCAAGATTTTTCATTTAAATTTATCGGTGGAACATCTAAATTAGGAAAGTTTTCTCTAATTGGATTGGCAGGAAATAGTGAAGTGCGTTTTGAACTCGATAATCCAGATACGAACGATCTTTTTGCGATTCCAAACCGAAATTCATTCTTTACAAGTAAAATTCGTTTATTGGGCCTTTCTCATTTTATGCGTGTAAACGAAAAGACATTTGTTAAAACGATTGCTGGTATTTCCTCATCTCAATCCAGCTACGATGAAGATTCTTTGAATTCTATTTTAAATGAGCTTGTACCAACAATTGTAAATTACACCTTGAATAGAAAATACATTTTAAATAGCTCCTATAACAGTAAAGTAAACACGAAATTATTTATAAAATTAGGAGTAATCCAAGAATGGATGAACCTACAATTGTTTTTTAAAAATAAAAATAGTACTCCCAATTGGGTACAAATATGGGATTTTGATGACCGAACTTCATTGATGCAAGTATACGCTCACATTAAATATGCATTCAACGATAAATTAGTTGTAAATTCTGGAATTCACTTCCAGCAATTTGCGTTAAATAACTCCAAAATAATAGAACCTAGATTTGGAGTAAAATATCATTTGACAGAGAAAAACACCTTTAGTTTTGGATATGGGCTACATAGTCAACTTCAACCCTTGGATGCCTATTTTTTTCGTTCAAAGTTAGCTTCAAATGAATACGTTCAAACCAATAAGTCACTTGATTTTACCAAAAGCAATCATTTTGTAATTGGGTATGACTGGATACCCATTAAAGATTGGAGGATAAAATCAGAACTCTATTATCAATCTATTTTTGATGCGCCAGTATCACAAAGTAAAAGCAGTTTTTCGCTTTTAAATGCGGGTGCTACTTTTAATACAAATACCGAAGACTCACTAGTTAATAAGGGTTCAGGTGAAAATAAAGGGATAGAATTAACCATTGAAAAATTTTATAGTCGAGGGTTTTATACACTTTTGAGTGGCACCATTTACGAATCATCCTATAAGGGTAGTGATGGTATAAAACATAACACAGCATTTAATACTCGCTTTGTATATAATGTGCTTTTTGGAGGTGAAATTAAAGTTGGCGATAAAAAAAATAAAACGCTTTCTTTTGATCTTAAATTCACGCATTCTGGTGGACGTTTTTTTACTCCCATTGACTTAGTTTTGTCACAATTATCCCAACGAGAGATTGTTAAATCAGACAATTTTTCATTTTCTGAAAGAAATCCTGAGTTTATCAGACTTGATCTAAAAATTGGAATTACGTTGAATAGCACAAAAAGAAAAATTACAAATTCTTTATTTATAGATATTAACAATGTAACGAATCATAAAAATGTTTTTGCGCAACGCTATAGTGTAATCACGAATAGTATAAATACAGCTTATCAGATTGGATTTTTCCCGAATTTAATCTATCGACTTCTATTTTAGGACTTCTATTTTTCTCGAATTACTTTAATGAGTATTTTTGTAAGCGCTTAATCCGCTACTTAAAGTATGCTAAAACTTTCATTTGTACTACTTCTATTTTTAGGTACACACATTTTTTGTTTTAGTAGGAATTATGTTGTCTCTACGAGGGGTAACGATCGAAGTTTAGGAACATTTCATCATCCATTTAGAAATATTAAATTTGCAATCTCTCTATTAAAACCTGGTGATAAATGTATTATTAGAGGTGGGACTTATTACGAAAATCTTATTTTTAATGTCTCAGGGAGTATCTCAAATCCGATTCACGTTTGTGCTTACGGAAATGAAAAGGTAATTATTGCGCCTTCAGTTGTTCAAGGTAAATGGCTTAGACACAACAAACACATCTTTAAAATCCGTTTTAAACCAAAAATAAAACAACTTTTTATTAATCAAAAATCTTTCTTTCAAGCATCATTTCCATCGATTAAAGAAGGTGATTTGGAAACCAGTACTTGGGGTTCTATCTACGCTTATCCAACAAAAAAAGTGATTATGAAAGGTGTTTCACACTATAAAAATCTTCGTAATTGTAAATTAGTTGGTCTTTGTGGAAGGGGTTTAGTTGCTTTAAATGGAACCGTAATTGAGCATTCTGGAGATAAAATAGGATTAAAAAACGACGCATTTTATTGGTCAGATAAAATGAAGACCGGGTATTTAGGTAAAGGGAAGGGGTTTTTAATAGGTTCACTCGAATTTTTAGATCAACCCGGAGAATGGTTTCAGGATCAAAACTTTCTTTATTTATGGCCAATTTCTTCGAAACACCCTAGTAAATTAGAAATTCAATTAAGAATAGCTAAAAATGCGATAACACTCTCAAATCAATCCTATATTTCTATTACTGGTTTAACTCTTTCAGCGGGATCCATTGACGCAAAAAACACACGTGGAATCACATTAGATCGACTTACTATTTCATATCCTGCACCTTTTTTTGAGTTCAGGCAAGGATTTGAACGTTTTTCTCCAAATCAAACTGGTTCACTTGATGATTTTGAAAAAAGTAATGGAAACGGGGTTGAGTTATCAGGGAGTCATTCTATCCTACGAAATTCTATTATTCATAAAAGTTGGGGAGATGGATTAACCGTTTGGGGAAATAATCATTTAATTTACAATAATATTATAACAAATTGTGACTGGATTGGAATTGATTGTGCTCCGATTTCAATAAGTGGACATCATCAGCTGGTTAAACAAAATTCATGTTTTCGAACAGCAAGGTCTGTGTTGGTTCACCGCAAATTAGAAAATAGCAAACTAATTCTTAATGATTTATTTCTTGGAGGTTTACTCTGTGATGATTTAGGGATAACCTATTGTTATGATACCGATGGAAAAAATACTACAATTGCCTATAATTGGATACACGCTAACCTAGCTCCTCATTTTGGACCTGGAATATACTTAGATAATGGCCATAAGAACTTTAACATTCATCATAATGTTATTTGGGATTGTTTTGTTGGAATAAACATAAATGCTCCTTTAGAAAATGATAGAATAGATCATAATACGATTATTAAAAATCGATTTAGTATGGGTAAATGGGTTCCTGTTGGAGCAAAAGCTACAAAGGTATACAATACAAATAACCTATCAGATAACGATAGAGTTGCCGCATTAAATAAGCCCTTTTACGGCACCTATTTGAAAAATAATGTATTGAATACGAATACCTATGGTCTTCTAAAAAATCCAAAACAACACGATTTTTCATTGAACACGAATTTGACTTCTTCAGTTGGTGCATATTGTTCAAAATCTCCATATTGGGTTCCTGGTTCATTGCAAAATAATACTGAATTTACATCAAATAAGAATACTGCTAATTCCTCTTTTCAAATTAAAGATTTTGCGATTGCTATATGCTGGGCTTTTTTTATTGGTTTTTTGTGTTTTAAAATCACGAAAAAATTGACGCTTAATTTATCTAAAAAAGAATTCTTTATACTCGCATTTGTAAAACTAATTGGAGCGTTAAGTTTATATGCCATCTATTTACTTTATTATAAAAACCGAGAAACGAGTGATATTTTCAACAGTTTTGACAATGCATATGTCTTATATTCAACCATTTACCCTAAAGAGCCTTGGTCCTATATTTACTCTCTATTTAACCCTGAAACAACTGTTGATTCAATACAATCGTTACTTTTAAAATACAATCATTTTACCTCTGTTACAGATCTTTATACGTGGAGGAATAATCGGTTTTTAATAACATTAAATGGGTTTTTATTACTTATATCTGGTGGTAATTATGCTGTACATCTATTATTTTTCACTGGATTTTCCTTTATAGGATCTTTATTTATATTTAAATTAATTCAAGGATTAATTATAGGTAATCGCTATTTAATAATAGGATCATGTTTTTTAATTCCTTCCGTTTTAGTATGGTCTTCTGGCATTAATAGGGATAGTTTGTTGTTTTTATTTATTGGAATAGCGTGTTTTAGTATTTTTCGGATTACTTATTTTAGGTCTAAGTTATTTTTGGCTACTATTTTAGGGTTTTTTAGTATTGTTGTACTTTATACCTTGAAACCATATGTTTTATTTTCAATTGTTCCTGGCGCTTTGAGTTTATTCATTGTAACTCGATTTAAAATCCAACAAAACTATTCTATATTTACTTGGTTACTCATTCATCTGATCGTATTTTATTGCCTGGTATCGATACAAGCCATTGGTTTTTTGAATCAACTTCGCTTTATTCAACAAGATTATTTGGCTGTTTCAGTCGAAATGCATGCAAAAAGTAAATTTGAAATGTCTTTGTTAGATGGTTCTGTAAGTCAGTTGTTAACAAAAATACCAGGTGCACTTTTTAATGTTTTTTTTAGACCTTTTTTTACTGAAATTCACAATCCATTGATGTTGATTGCTTGGATTGAAAATTTATTCATTATGTTGTTGTTGCTATATGGTTTAATCTTAAGAAGAAAATTAACACTAGTTCAAAAAAATAGTGTTGCATTTCTTTTTTCTTTCTCTCTAATTTTATGTACTCTAATCGGGTTGACTGTTCCAATATCAGGAGCAATTGTGCGTTACAAAATGTTATGTTTACCTTTTTTACTTTCCGCTATTTTGATTATAGGAAAATGGAATTTAAAAAAATCAGAGAAAATATAGGTGATTTCTTTTTATCCGACTAAAGAGCATCCGAGTAGTAAATTCCCTTTGGTACGCTCGAATATCAGTAACATTTCAATGTCATTCAAAAGAAAATGAAAAAAGGAATGGGCTGTTTTGTAGTTCTGTTACGTATAACTAATTAGTTGTAAGTACAATATCAATATGCATCTAAAACAAAGAGTCAATTGCAAATTAGTGTTCGTTCTCAAGCAAAAAAATAAAATAATTGGATTTACATCTTATAAAAATACTGAATCAAAGATTCAGTATTTTTTTGTATTATTTTGAGATTAATTTTTTTGATCCAATTTTCTAACCATCGTTAATATCGTTGCTATCGCTACCGTCTCTCCAGTTTCATCATATACGTCAACCAAAAATTTCACAATTCCTTTCGCGATATCATCCTCCGAACGTTTTTCTTGATCTACTTTTTCTTTTACGGTAAATCGTACACCGATTGTTGCGCCAGGATAAACAGGTTTCGTAAAACGTGCTTCTTCTAATCCGTAGTTTAACAATACTGGACCTTTTTTAGGATCAACAAACAAACCTGCTGCTTTGGATAAAACAAAATAACCATGCGCTACGCGTCTTTCAAAAATGGTTCCTTCCAAAGAAGTGGCATCCATGTGGGCATAGAAATTATCCCCTGACACATTCGCGAAGTTCACTCGTTGCTTCGTCTCCCGAAAGCTTTCGGGAGACGAAGCAACGAGTGAAGATTATTACTCGACGTTTTAGAGCTTTAGATACAAACAAAAAAGAGGTTTTTCATTCGAAAAACCTCTTTTTGTTTGTATTAGTTCAGTATATAAGATCATTTGTTGTCAGCAGCTGATTACGAATCGCATATTTCATAAGCGAAATAGAATCAATTTATGAAAAAAGGGTGTCTCGAAAACGGACTCCCTTTGTATTATAGAAGTTCAAAGAAACGTTATTTTAAAACTTTTCTTACCTGAGTCTCCCCATTTTCAGTGGAAATAGATATTAAATAATACCCCTTTTCAAAATTTTCTGTATTGATATTAACCTTATTTGAACCTTTATCAGATTGAATAGTTTGCTTGAATAATAATGCTCCATTGGTTGCATGCATCTCAATCGTAACATTAGATTCGTTCTCTGTTGTGAATTC
>CAMDGH010000101.1 GCA_945897755.1 Chryseobacterium gleum
ATGAATGTTAAATGTAGGGTTTTTTTTCAGCTCTGAAATTACGACATCTAGGGTTGATTTATTCACCTCTTGAAGTCGGTATTGACCATATGAGAAAAACGTAGTGTGTGCTTCTATGCGTTGAATAGGGGTGAGGTGATCTTCTAAAAGTATGATTTTATGGTAAATAGGATCTTTAGACGTTTCTGTTTTCTCAAAACAATCACAATTAACTTTGGGAGACATTAATCGAACTTGAATATCATCAATGTAAAAATAAGAAGCAATGATTTGCTGACCAGTAAAGGTTTTGTTTTTTAGTGTTTTTTCATTTTTTACATTTGTATTTTGCGAGAAATTACCTATGGTGATAAATTTCTCTCCACCTTCAGCTGTGTATACACCACATATTTTTTCCCAACCATACGTAGAATTGATTACTTTTTCTAAAGGGTGAAGAATGTGATTTCCTGCTATGATCGCTTCTGATTTTGAAAGAGAGAATTCTTTTTTTGAAAAATGAATTGCGAGTTTGTTAGAGGCGTACATCGATGCTTCAGCGAGACTCGCATGCATGCTTACACAATATTTCATTCCTTTAACAAGTGGGGAAGAAAAATGGGTTGATAAATAACTTCGTTGCATTTTTTCTTTGAATGAAAAAGAAACGATGCCAGCATAATTATCACCTTGTTTTGGTTCTTCTTTTCCGAATTTATTTGCGGAGGTTGATACAAAGGGTATTTTATCTGATTGAATGAATAAATCTGCTTTTGTTGGTGTAGGTGAATACCAATTTACGGCATTTTCAATAGCTCCTAATCCTTTTAATTTTCCTTTTACAGATTCAAAACTTCCATTTTCAATTAAGTTTTCTGATTGGCTAGTTGAATAATGAGCTATTAATATGAAACTGGTAATGAGTATTAATAATGAAGTGAACTTATAAGTAAGTGTGTATTTCATGCTAATGGTATGATTATAATTTAGTTATTTTTTCATAGGGTAATTTTTCACTGTATTGACAAAGGTCTTTACTTTTTCTGGATCTACGTCTGGGTAAACACCATGACCAAGATTTACGATGTGTCTTTTACTTGTAAAACCATCCATTAGTTTGGTTGTCAGTTTTTCTACTTCAGTATGGGAGCTATATAATGCGCAAGGGTCTAAGTTCCCTTGAATTGTTCTTGATTCTCCAATGCTAGCTCTAAATGCAGCTACATCCATATTCCAATCCAGACCAATGGTGTTGCATTTTAATTCCGCAATCGCAGTCAATGAACTCATTGCTCCTTTTGAGAAAAAAGTGGTTGGTACTTCTGTAAGTGCTTCTGAAATTTGTTTCAAATAGGGGAGACCAAAAGTTGCGTATTGTTCTGTTCCTAGGATACCTGCCCAAGAATCAAATACTTGAAGCATGTGCGCTCCAGCTTTCACTTGTGCTTTGAGATATTTGATCGTAACTTTTGTGATTCTATCAAGTAAAGTGTGAGAAAGGGTAGGGTTGGTATAAAGCATTTTTCGAGACTCTGAAAATGTTTTAGACCCATGTCCTTCAATCATATAACAAAATATTGTCCAAGGTGCTCCAGCAAAGCCAATCAATGGAACCCTCCCATTTAATTCTGTATTGGTTTGTTTAATTGCCTCCAATACATAACCCAGACGGTCTTCGATATCAAAGTCTACTTCAGCATAGATTAAATCTTCAGTGCTTTTAATGGTTTTCTCAAACCAAGGACCTTTTTTCTCAATCATTTGATATTCGAGTCCCATTGCCTCTGGAACAACTAGTATATCTGAAAAGATAATAGCTGCATCAACACCAAGAATATTTACTGGTTGAACGGTAACTTCAGCAGCAAAGTGAGGAGTTTCAACCAATTCTTTAAATCCAGAAAGTGAAGCTCTTACTTTTCGATATTCAGGAAGTATTCTTCCTGCTTGGCGCATCAACCAAACTGGATAACGTTCAATAGCTTCTCCTCGAGCAGCACGTAATATTAAATCATTTGCTAATTGAATTCCCATAATCATTTATATTGGTTGCAAATGTACAAAATCAATGTAAACAGAAGTGAATCTAATTTGAAAATGAAATCAAAAAAAACAGTAACTCAATAAAGTTGTAATTTATCAACTAGGTATGTTAATAAATAACGATGCATTCTTGTTTGAAACCTAGATTATAACTGTCTATTTTAACCAGATCAGTTGAACTTCTTCAGGCTCTTGGATACGATCAGCTAACTTATAATACCTAGAGGATAGATTAGAAAGGAAATCTTGACCTTTTTTACCTTCTTCATTTAGGTTTTCTAATTTACCGATGTTCCAAAAATGAACCAAATGATCAATGATACTAGCGTAATCATGACTTGTGTATACGCCTATTTTTTGGGTGATGTTGGAGTAATTCAAGTAGTTAGAATTGTTCGATCCATCATCCATAAGGGTTGCAGGCATAATGATTTTTTTCTTCATCATCGTTACAAATGCTGCAATTGCTCCGTTAGGGTCCAGTTCAAATAATTTACTCATGAAAAATTTGTATGCTTTTTCATGTCTTGCTTCTTCACCTGCAATGATGTTGCAAATTTTCTCTAGGGATTTGTCACCTGCTTTTTGAGCTAATTTCCCAGTATTTACGTGAGATATTTTAGTTGCTCTTTCTTGAAAAGAAGTGTAGATGATTCCTTGGTATGGATCTCCATCAGTTTGTAAATCAACTCCGTTATATATCAGACGATGAATGGTCGTTTCTACCGCCTTCATGTCTACTCTGCCACACAAGTAAAGGTATTTGTTAAGTAAATCTCCGTGTCTATTCTCTTCACCTGTCCACAAACGAGACCATTTTACCCAGTTGCTTGAACTCGATACATTACGTTCCTCATTAATTCCTTCTAATAAGTTGAAAAACGTTTGGTAACTAGGAAGTGCCTCTTCAGTAATCATGTTACCAACCAAAGAAACGAGAACAGAGTCAGGCACACTAGACATACTGTCTTGTAATTCATGTATTTTATCAGAAAAATCGGGGTCAGAAAAATCAGGTAAAAAGTCAGATGGTTGCCAACATTCTTCAGGAATATTCATTTTTTCATCAATAAATTGTCCTACGAAGGGCTCAATGGATTGAATTATTTCTAATTTTTCTTCGAATAGCATGGAATGTGCATTGAGGTTAATAAATTAAATATTTTGTAAATTTAGGCATAAAATTAAATTTAACTAAATTAAAAAATGATTAATAGCATGTAAAGCTTTATTTAAAAAGATTCAATTTAAGTTAATACCATAAAATAGGTGATTTGTGTTTTTTAATTAGATATTGATTTGCCTCATTAAATTGTCCGCTGTCTTTGAATGCAATAAAATCTTTCCCCGATTTAAGATATCCAAGAGGAGATGGGTGAGAAGTTTTCACAATTAAATTTTTAGTTTCATCAATGAGTACTGCATATTTGTGAGCGTTTTTCCCCCAAAGTAAATAAACGATTGAATGTTGTGTTGAGTTTAGAAATTGCATGCAGTTTTGTGTGAATTTCTCCCAACCGAGTTTTTGATGACTAAGTGGTTTACCTTCTTCAATAGTTAGTACTGTATTCAGTAATAATACTCCTTGTTTAGTCCAATGGGATAAGTTTCCGTGTGTGTAGGTAAAATCAGGGTATTCTTTTAAAAGCGCATTGAAAATCGATTTTAGGCTTTTTGGGAGAGGGCTAATTTCTTTATTTACTGAAAATGCTAATCCATGAGCATGTCCCTCTGTTGGGTATGGGTCTTGTCCTAATATAACCACCTTTGTTTCTGATGGATCAAAATAATTGAATGCGTTAAAAATAGCATCTTTGTTTGGTAGTATCTGTTTTGTTTGGTATTCTTTGTCCAGTGTTTCCTCTAGTTGTTTAAAATAAGATGCATTTTTTTCAATTTCAAAAAAAATATCCCAAGATTTTAATGCATTTATTTTCATACGATGTTTTATTAATGTGTTTATTTTTTTAATACTGGATTAAAATATGTTCTAAAAGTTTAATTTTGAGCTTTGAAATTAAAGTTGAGCATCTTGACTTTTTTTTTCTATGATAAGCAAATGAATCTGGTGCTGAATAGTTTTTAACTATGCTATTTTATTCAGTTTAAAGTTAAATAAAGTAATGAACATTAATAAGAAAAAGGCTTTTAATTTTATTCTCAAAGTCCAATTTAGCTCCCTTAGTATTCTTTTTTTGTTTTGTTTTGTTTCTTGTAATGAGACTAAAGAAAAGAATTCAGATGCCGAAAAGCTATTTAAGAAAGAGAAAGAGGATACTCATTTGCCCTTTAAAGCGAGGATGACTCGTCAAATTGAAGGGTCCTTATCCATACCAACTAACGAACACTATACTTCAAAGGTGTATAAGGGACATTTGAATGCCGATAATTTTGAGGATGCTATTATTACTGTAAATCGTTACGATTTCGCTATTGATGATGCTTCAAAATCTTTAAATCCTGCTAAAATGGCTGAGTTGGGATATGTAGGGAATTATAATTGTTTCTTTTTTTATGATGGAAAACTAAAAAAGTTTTCGAATCCAATAATGGTAGCGTCTAGTCCAAAAGCTCCTTTAAAGGTTTTGTTTGAGCATATTCAAAGCGAATTCTTTTCGGATATTGTGATTGAGTACCGCATTCGTAATTCTGCATACAGAAGCTATTATTTAATGCATCAAGGGGCAATTCAAATGATGTTTCAATGGAAGCGATTCGATAAGGTGGGTGAAGCTATTCCGGATGCTTCTTTTTTAACGTATGATAAGGGTACCTTGACTCAATTTAAGGATATTTTAGTTTCAAAAGGGAAGATTAAGTCGTATTCACCATCAATAGATGATGTCTATTCCTATGATCCTGTAATTGAAAATGAGGGCATTCTTTTGTACCGTTTCTTCTTTGATCCAAAACAATTAAAATACGTAACGCGAAAATAAGTGGAGCTTATTCAACATGATTTACAAGTTTTGAAAAAAGTGCGTTACTTCACTCTTGGAGATCCATCAATTTCTCATTCGTTGTTATTTATTCTACATGGTTACGGACAACTCCCTGCTTTTTTCATTAAGAAATTTGAACAATTTGCAAATGAGGGGTATTATGTGGTTGCTCCTGAAGGATTTCATCGCTTTTACTTAAAAGGATCAAGTGGGAGGGTTGGCGCTTCTTGGATGACACGTGAAGCACGTTTGGATGATATAAATGATACGAGTAGCTATCTTTCGACATTGATTAAACAAATAACGCACTCTTTTTCGTTTTCTAAAAAAGTATTGCTTGGTTTTTCTCAAGGGGGAGCAACTGCTGTGCGTCTTATTGAAAATGAAGCGTGCGTGATTGATCAACTCATTTTATGGGCTTCTGTTTTCCCTCCTGATTGTTTATTAGACTTTAAGTCGTGTAGCATACCAAAGATGGATTTTGTGTTGGGTTTCCAAGATGAATATTTTTCTGTTGAAGATCAATTGCTAGCAATAAAACGCTATCGTGAATTAGGATTTGTCACACATCAGTTTCATGGGAAGCATGCCGTTGATCTGACTGTTTTAAAATCACTCATTGAAATTTAAAATAGTTTTTTTAGAATTTAAAATAGCTTGAAAAAAGAGGATTAAAAGGAATCTCATAATTTTGAAACGTTTTAAATTCATTTATACCCGATATTTCGTTCATTGTTTTTTTTAGGTGAAATTTAATATTGGATAATTCTTATTTTCTAACTTCAATTTAATTAGTTTGTGTAGAATGTAACACACTGTTGACCTTAAATGATTAGGATAAATAAAAGTTTACATCTTAATATGATATGATATGTAAAAAAAAGTATTAAATTTGCATATAATAAGGCTTCGTAGCTCAACTGTATAGAGCACTACATTACGGCTGTAGAGGTTTAAGGTTAGAATCCTTACGAGGTCACTAAAGCGGAGAACTGGTTATTTTTAGCCAGTTCTTCTTTTTTTACCCCTTTCAAACTTCCTGATAATGTGTGAATTACATCGAAAATTACATTCACCTCACTGGTTTGAACTCGGTCATTTTTCTTGCAATACCACAATCCTCTTGGAAACAGCAATTTGAGAAACTTTTGATTTTCGTAGAAAACTCATAGAAAGCAAATTTTTACTAAGGCAAACTCACACTTTTAGATTTAAAAAACATTTGTCAAGTTGAACATTCACGTCATCGAAGCTTTGAAAACTTTATTTCAAATTTAATTTCAGGACTAATTGCATATAGTTTTTTCCCAAAGAAACCAGCTATAGATTTGATGTCGAAAACACCAATCAAATAGCGCTTTTTTAATCGAACTCAGGTTATTAATAAAGCGGGTTAATAAATCGATCTATTAGGGAGATTCGTACCTCACTGTTTGAATTGTCCTTTTTATTTATGAGTGAAAAAATCAATGGAAAAGCCACATTTTTATAGGCAATACCAAGCATGAAAATATTAATGTTTTGTTTGCCAAACTGCCAATTAGTGCGATCAATAACTAACTTTAGGTTATCTTTTTCAGGCAACATAGAAAATATCAAGCGAGCAATTAAATCTTTACAAAGATTAAAATCAGCTACGAAACGCTGTAATCTTCGTAATGATGACTCAGGTTTACTTTCAGTATCAAATGCTAAAGCGAGTTTGTGAAAACTAACATT
>CAMDGH010000102.1 GCA_945897755.1 Chryseobacterium gleum
GAAATAGTTTGGCACTAAAATTGTTTAACTTATTTTAACTAAATAGTTCCGCAAAACTAACTATTTTTGTAATGACCAACAATAAAAATGCATAGATATGAAAACTAATTATTTTTCTCCAGCAAAATCGACCTCCATTTATTCAATAATTGGGCTGATAAGTTTTGTAATAGCTTCCTGTAGCTCATACAAAAACAGCACTTATTATGACAATGATGGGATTTATAGTTCTAATGAAAATGGAAAAGAGTTCAAAGAGTCAAAAGCAAATAACTCTAGTGAAAATAGCAACAAATACAAAGATTATTTTAGTTCTTTGAGAGAAACTAACGAACAAGAAGATACTTTTACTGATGTTGAAAATTATTCTTCCTACCAAGACACTATTAATGATTATAAAAACATCGGAAATAACTCTGAAAGCTATTCTTCTGGATATTCTGGTTGGGGAAACAACCCGCAGCCTTTAAACGTAACTATTTATGATAATAATTGGGGTTGGAATAATTATGGCTATGGCACCTCCTGGAATTATGGATGGAATTGGAATTTAGGATGGAATTCTTGGTACGGACCGAGTATTGGTTATGGTTGGGGTTGGAATAATTGGTATGGCTCGAATTATGGCTATTATGGTTGGGGATATAACAATTACTATAACGGGTATTATAACAATTATTATGATGGATATTACAATTACTCGCACAGCAACGGCATTAGAGGCGGACGTTACAATGGAAGAAATACTATTGGCAGAAGTAATTTGAATGACAACAGTGCTAATTCCAATTCTACAGGGCGAAGAAATATTACCAACGTAGTTCGAAATTCTAATACCATAACACCTCGAAGAAACGACTCTCGAAATGAATCAATAAGCCCAAGAATAAACTCTCCGAGAAACGAAAGTGAAACTCCACGGAATTACACTCCAACTCCAAGAGGTGAAAATACGACACCAAGAAGTTATACTTCAACCAGAACAGAAACTAATGTTCCAAGAAGTGAAAACTCTACGCCGAGAAGTTATACTCCCTCACGAACGGAATCTTCAACACCAAGAAGTGAAAGTGTAAGCCCAAGAAGTTATACTCCAAGTTCAAATTTCGGAGGTGGTTCTGGCGGTGGCAGATCAAACAGTTCAGGCGGTAGAAGATAGTACAATTCAATACTATTATTCATAAATCTGAAAAATGTTTAACCTTAATTCTCTAAAAATGAAGAAATATATAACTTTAGTTCTATTCGGATTAACAGTAACAACGATGCAATCGCAGGATATTACTGATGCGATTCGATTTTCACAAGAAAATCTAAACGGAACGGCTCGTTTCAGAGCAATGGGCGGAGCTTTTGGCGCACTTGGAGGTGATTTCTCCTCTTTAAATGTAAACCCAGCAGGGTCTGCAATTTTCGCCAATAACCAAGTTACATTTACTTTGAATAGCTTTGGAACCAATAATAAATCGAATTATTTTGGAACAAAAACTGATGAAAACAGTTCGACATTCGATATAAACCAATTTGGAGGTGTTTTCGTTTTAAAAAACACAGACCGTTCAAGTGATTGGAAAAAATTTAGTTTTGCAATGAACTACGAAAATTCAAATAATTTTGATAATGCTGTTTTTTCTGCTGGGACAAACCCAAATTCAATTGGAAATTATTTTACCTATTATGCCAATATAAATGGTGGGGAATCTTTATCAAATTTACAATTACAAAGTGGCGAAAATATTACGGATTTATATGATTATTTAGGTTCTAATTATGGTTTTGGATCGCAGCAAGCATTTTTAGGCTATCAAGGTTATATTATTGATGAAGCTTCAAACTATGATGAAAACACCAACAGAAATTATGTTTCATTAATTCCTTCTGGAGGTAATTACTACCAAGAAAACTATTTTGAATCGAATGGTTATAATGGAAAACTAACTTTTAATGCCTCTGGACAATATAAAGATAAATTTTATTTTGGAGTCAATATTAACACCCACTTTATAGACTACAAACAATCAACTAGTTTTTACGAAGAAAACAACAACAACCTATTTTCTGGTGTGCAACGTTTACGATTTGACAACGAACTGACAACTTATGGAAATGGAGTTTCAATTCACTTAGGTGCAATTGCTAAAGTCACAAAAGAAGTTCGCTTAGGATTATCCTATGAATCTCCAACTTGGTACGAAATGAATGACAAACTAACTCAAGGATTGGCGGTTGTTAGTGCCGATGCTTTAGGAGAATTACCAACAGATTATGTAAATCCAAGAATAATAAATGTTTATGAACCCTATCAATTACAAACACCAGCCAAATGGACTGGAAGTTTTGCTTATGTTTATGGAAAATCAGGTTTATTAAGTATTGATTATTCACTTAAAGATTATGGTAACACAGAATTTATTCCAAAAGATGATTACAGAAACGCCAATAGAGAATTGAATAATTTACTTGGTTTGTCAAGCGAATTGAGAATTGGAGGAGAATATAGAATAAACGAATTAAGTCTAAGAGCAGGATACCGAACAGAGCAAAGTCCCTATAAAAATGGGAAAACCATAGGCGAATTAACCGGATTTTCGACAGGATTTGGATATAATTTTGGAGGAACACGCTTAGATTTAGCATATTCTCACACTCAAAGAGATTCTCAAAAACATTTTTTTTCAATAGGAATGACTGATAGTTCAAAAATTACTACTAAAACTAATAATATAACAATGACATTGTCATTCGAATTATAACATTTAATTGTACCAAATAAAATGGGCTGTCAAAAGACAGCCCATTTATTTATAACTAATTCAAACAACAAATTATTTTGTGTTTAAAAATTTGCGCATTTCTTTAAACCAAACGAATAACACCAATAACCAAAGAAACACCAAATATATTGGAAATATTAAGTTCAAAAGCTTCAAAATTATCATTCTCACTAACTAACAAAATATGATCTAAATCTTTTCCTTTTTTAATTCTTTTTATTAACGAACCTTGAGAGGTATCTAAAACATATTCCTTATCCCATTGAAAAAACAAACCATCAACAGTTAATTTCTTACAAGCAACAATATCGCCATTATTGTATTTAGGATACATTGCATCCCCTTTTACTTGAACCAAATAATCCGATTCTTTAAATGTTGGAATTACAAACTGTTCGTTTTCGAATTCCAATATTTTATAAAATTCAGAAATTAACCCCCTTGATGTATTCGATGAATCATAGTAAACACCTTTCGAATGTCCTGTTTTAGAGATGGACGCACCGTTTTTAACCATCGAACCGTTTCCTGTTGACAACCATTCTGGGTTAATATCAAAGCATTTACCATATACTAACTCGGTATCAAAAGTATTTCTAGCTTTCCAGTTGTAAAGTACTTGAGGCGAAACCCCTAAAAAGTTTGCGAAATCAGTGTCTCTTTTAAAAGCGAAATGCTTTTTTATTTCATTTAAAATTCGAAATTTATCCATTCAAAAAACATACTATTTATTTAATATTAATTAACACTTGTACAATTTAAATAAATTAAACAGCTATAAAAACAAAAAAAGCACCTGATTTCTCAAGCGCTTTATTTAATAATTAGAAATTTTAATTATTTTTTGTCTGCCATTTTAGCACAACATCCTGCTTTTTTTTCTTTATCGCAAGATTTCATTTCTTTTGCTGAACTTTCTTTTTTAGCTTTTTCTTTTGATTTTTTCTCTTGTGCGTTTACATTCATCGAAACTGTCAAAAGGGCTAAGGCTAAAACTGATACTAAATTTTTCATATTAAATTATTTTTGTTTGTAATAAATTATTATTCATAAAAGTAAAAGTAATATTTTTTTTTTAAAATTATATTATTTTAAAGAATATTTAATACGTTCTTACAACAATTCCGTAAATTGATGAATTATCTAATGACATTATTTTCAAAAATAGAAATCCATTCCGAAACAGACATTTTAGCAGCCAATTCGCCTATTAATTCAAATGGAATTGCATCCATTTTCTTAAATCGAATGCAGCTTTTACCCATATCAATCTTGGTGTTAACTTGTTTAGAAAATTCTGCAATAAACCAATTCATTATTTTGGAATCTAAATAAATCCCCATATGGTAAATTGCTATGAAATTCTTTTGCGAAGCAATATTCATAAATGGCAATGGCAATTTTGGATTACAATGATAACCCTTTGGATAGATTGAATGCGGGACAACGTAACCCAACATTCCATATGACATTTCCTCTTGAAAACCTTCAGGCAAATTCAATTTAATTGTTTTTCGGAGTTTTTCAACTGCAATTTTACGTTCTTCAGGTAGTGAATCCAAATATTCCTGTGGCGTTTTAAAATTTGATTGCATGTTTTTAATTTTAATTTATTTAGCTAAATTAGAAAATAAAAGACCATCAAGTGAGAATAATTAATTTAATCCGCTTTATTTTCAGATATTTGTACAAAAAAAATCAAGCAATGAAAAATAACACCACTTCTATTCTACTAGCAATTTTCAGCACAATTAGTTTTGCTCAAGAACAGCCTACAAAATATTTGAACACTATTTCTAAAGAAGAATTGAAAATTAATCTTGACATCATTGCTTCCAATGAAATGGAAGGCCGGGAAACAGGCTCTAAAGGTCAAAAGAAAGCAGGAAATTATTTGATTTCTCAATATAAAAAAGCAGGAATCTCATTCCCAAAAGGCGCAACAGATTATTATCAAAAAGTACCCGCAGCTTTTCTAAACGCACAATACAATGAAAATTTACCTGACTCTGAGAATATTTGGGCTTATATAGAAGGATCCGAAAAACCCGAGGAAATCATTGTGGTTTCTGCACATTATGATCATGTTGGAATAAAAAATGGTGCGATTTTTAATGGCGCCGATGACGATGGTTCCGGAACTGTGGCCGTATTAGAAATTGCAAAAGCATTTCAAATTGCCAAAAATGAAGGTCATGGTCCAAAACGTTCTATCCTATTTCTTCACGCAACTGGCGAAGAACACGGGCTTCACGGCTCCCGCTACTATTCAGAGAACCCCCTATTTCCTCTTTCAAATACAATTACCGACGTTAATATTGATATGATTGGTCGCCGAGACGAAAAACATAAAGATTCCAATAATTACATCTATCTAATTGGTTCTGATTATCTCTCTACCGATTTGTACAATATTTGTGAAACTGCTAACAAAAATTTTGTAAATCTGAATTTAGATTACACATTTAATGACAGGAATGATTCAAACCGTTTCTACTATCGTTCAGATCACTATAATTTTGCTAAAAATGGAATTCCGTCGGTGTTTTTATTTAATGGCGTTCATGCCGATTATCATAAATCCACGGATACGCCCGATAAAATAGAATTCGATGCCTTAGCAAAAAGAACACTGCTTGCATTTACTATCGTTTGGGAATTAGCTAATAGAGACAACCGTCCTTTAGTCAACAAAGACGGAAAATAAAGCTCTAAAACTATAATTTTTTTGGGCGTGCCCTCGTTTAGGTCATTGCGAGGCACGAGGCAATTTCTCGATAAACTCGGTCGGGCTATCCGCTACAATCTCAGTTCCACTTCGTTCCACAGAGGATTTCCACTACTATCCCTCACGCGAAATCCACTTTACAACTACTATTTTAGATTTATCGATACACTACATTTTCTTCCTATCCACTAATTATTTATTAGCTATAAAATCTAACTAATTCATACTTTCAATCTGTCTTCCTCTAAAAAAAATGAGCCTTGTCTTTTCAGACAAGGCTCACTAAAGACCCGAGGCGATAGCCGAACTAGCGAAGCAAACCTGCCTGCCGGCAGGCAGGGGCGACATTTGAGCTTAAGAGGAGGAAGCACAGTGGGCTTCAGGTAAAAAAAAGAACCCCAGCTTTTTAAGCTGGGGTTCCATAAAAAAAGGCGACGAACCGAGGCGATAGCCGAACACGTCGTTCCGATAAAAAAAAGAACCCCAGCTTAAAAAGCTGGGGTTCCATAAAAAAAGGCGACGACATACTCTCCCACAAATTGCAGTACCATCTGCGCAGGCGGGCTTAACTTCTCTGTTCGGGATGGGAAGAGGTGAGCCCCGCCGCAATAACCACCTTAAGGTTGTTTTGTTGGCGGTTGTTGGTTTTTGGTTGTTGGTGTTTTACCATCAACTACCAACCATCAACTATCAACTGCAGCTACGCTGCAATATCTTAACATACTGAGATAAAGAAAAAAGTATTTATTAGAAAGAGTCTTCCCAGCCTCTTGTTCCCCCTTTGGGGGTTAGGGGGCCGGGAGGATTTGTACATAAGCTTACGGGTTATTAGTACTACTCGACTATGACATTACTGCCTTTACATCTATAGCCTATCAACGTAGTCATCTCCTACGACCCTTAAAAGAAATCTCATCTTGTGGTGGGTTTCGCGCTTATATGCTTTCAGCGCTTAT
>CAMDGH010000103.1 GCA_945897755.1 Chryseobacterium gleum
CAAGCGAGCAATTAAATCTTTACAAAGATTAAAATCAGCTACGAAACGCTGTAATCTTCGTAATGATGACTCAGGTTTACTTTCAGTATCAAATGCTAAAGCGAGTTTGTGAAAACTAACATTCTGAACTTTACATAAGGCAAGAATAACCATTGACATAAGCCTAATCCTTGTTATTGATTGAGGAACCATTTTTTTCAAATTTTTCATTTAGAATTGAAGATAATTCATTAACTTTAGTCTCATGACTGGTATTCTTTTTCATAGATAAATACTTCGTAATATTCACATAATGTACTGAATATAAGTCTATTAAATAATTTTTTTGACGCTTATTTTGTTGATTTTCAATGAAATATTTTTTTGTCATACAGTAAAATATAGAATACAATCACGTTCAAAATTAAATCTAATGAAAAATATATTTTCAATCTACCTTTTGTCAGCAGTTCTTTTTTTAACTGTGAGCTGTGATATGTTAAACTCTTCAGGAAGCGAAAAAGAGAATATAATATCTACAAAAATTGAGGAGTCTCTAGATAATGATCCTCAGAATTATGATGCATGTCTTAAAATAATTGATGTGTATCAAGATAGTCTTCAAAATAGTGAATTAGACTCGGCCTTATCAAAAGCAGTTTTAAAAAAAATTACAGATATGGATGTTCGTTTTAATTTGGAAGGATCCAATGTTAAATTAAAAGGACCTCTTGGGAAGTGTGTTTTGGTTAATAGTGCAGAAATTAGCTTTCAAGAATACGAAGAATCTTGGACGGAAAGGAATTTACTGAAAATCGCAAGTTCAAATGTTTATCCATTAATTGAAATCAATATTAAATGTAGGGTGATTGCTAGAGTTGCAAACGATTTATATGCAAATAGGTTTAAACATGAAGTATTAGTTAAGGGATTTTCTAATGGCAAGGAATTTGAGAAATTCAAATTGAAAGATGAAAATATTTCTAGTTATTTAGGTCCAAATACCTACTATGAAATGGATAAAGAAAAAGAAAGGGATATTAAATTACGTTTCAAGTTGTGGGATGAAGGAATAGCAAAAGATGAAGGAAAAGCCATAACGGATAGAACTAGAAAAGTATTCAACGCATTAAGTGTTTTAAAGAATACGAATAGTTTGAATATTGAACTGAATTTTTATGAAAATGAAATGAGTGAAGGTGGTGGAGGTGAAGTAATTCATACAGGACCAAGAGGGGGGAGATATGTAATCAGAAATGGTGGAAAAAGCTATGTCAAATAACAAACAGGCGGGAATATTGTTAACAATATGTAACTTTGTTTGCTGAGATAATGAGGGAGATGAATATGAATTCGTAAAATATATCAGTTAAAAATTCATTCTAATTAATCTCTTTTTTAATAGCAAATGGAAAATTAGTTTATCTTTTTCTTCATTTGGCAATTCTGAAATTGCTTTTTTTAAATTCTGGACTAAGTTTCATATTTGTTTCGTTTACATTTGAAAAATACTAAAAAAACAAATTCAAAATTATTTTAACTCGAATTAATAACATTAAATTTTAGAGTTAAATAATCTCCCCACTACTTAACCGTTTCAATCCCAATTACTTTTAACTCGCAACGTCGGTTCAATTGTTGATGAATCTTCATGAACGTGTGTTTACTTGTCACTCGAGGAAAAGATGCTGATCGCCTTTTTTAATATGTCGAGCTCCATTGTCATATCTCTCAATTCTCTTTTTAAGGCAGACATTGCCTTTTCTGATTCGCTCTGTTTTAGATTTCCATTGCCAGGAAATGCAACATCTCCGTTTTCATGGTATTGTTTTCTCCATACGGATAGTTGTTGAGCTTTGATCCCCAACTCTTCTACTACCTCATTCACATTGTTTCTAGCGAAACTTAATTCTTACAGCCTTTGCTTTAAAAGACTTGTCATACTTTTTTATTTCTGTTACCATACTTCTAAGTTTTAATCCTAGCATATAGCTTAACTTATACTCCAATTAATTGAGAAGGTTCAGTTATTAAACCAAAAATAATTGGATTAATTATTAATATAACACATCCACTAAACGAACATTTGTTTGTAGTGTATCAATTTTAGAAAGCTTTTCTAACGACACCATATCATTAACACTCCAAGATTCTGGTAAAACTAAAACTTGCGTATTCCCAGTTTCTTTGTATGTAACGTTAAATACATTATAATGTGATGTATCAGCTTTATAATTTCTTGGAATTTCCGGATCTCCAGGTAAGCTAATACGAACACTTATATCATCTGCCATTTCTAAATGCATAAAGGTCGAATCTAAAACTACTGTTTCAGTTTCTACATTTATTTCTTTCATTTTGTTTTTACTTGTTATACATGCGGTTAAAAACAATATAGGGATGGCTAAACAAACTATTTTTTTCATGATTTCATCGAATTAATTATTAGTATCTAATTCATTGCAAGCAAATAAGAAGTGCGAAAAGCACTTTTTTCTTTTATCAATGTAAAGACTTCTTTGGAGACGACAAAACATCCCTTACTATTTCCAAAACATCCTTGTTCACTTACATATTCATTATACGTTGGTGGTAAATGAATGACAATATTTCGTTTGGCGGCTTGGTTATTTGTTGGCTCTAATCCATGTAATACAAACTTATACCCTTTCTTTCCAGGTCTTTTTTGATAATTTAAAAAGTAATCAAAGGCAAATATCCCCAAGGAACTCATATTACTCTCCCGAACATTGGAAAATTCACTTGCTTTTATAGAACCTGATCCAACGCCGTGCGAAACATAGGAATTTGCTAGCACTTTATTGTTTTCAATGACCCAAAGTCTGCGTTGTGTTCTTGGTTTTGCATAATCCACGAAAATCACTAGACGATCCTCTAAATCATATTTAGCTAAATAAGTTGATTCAACATACTTTTTTGGTAAATCCGTTAAGCTGTTGGCATTATTTCCTGCATCAAAATGATCAATGTGCTGCAAACCGTTAGAAACATAATTTGGATCGTATGTGTTTCCATTTACACTACCTGTATTATGCACTCTAAACGCTTTCTCAAAATCTTTATTCCGAACTAACTTCCCATATTCGTTGTTAATCCATTTCGCACCCCATTTAATACTTTCTTCTCCAAGTAAATCATTAATGATAATACCAAGATGAATGCATTTATACCCCATGATTTGAAATGGCCCCCAAGAAGTTGCAAAATTGCGTAAAGCAGTATCCGAGCAATCACGTATTTGTTTACGTGTTACGAACTCAAACCTAGTTCTTGTGCCATTTTGTACCTCTTTCAATTTTTGATAAACACTTGGTTCAAAGCGATGACCTGCTGGTTTATTTCCTGAACATTCCAAAACAATTAACGCTTTTAGAAATGCCGGAGATAGCTTATATTCTTTTGCATATTTTACTACTTCCTCGCCATAATTATCTTCTGTCTTTGCATAATTATCTTGATTACATGAATGCAACGCTAAAACCATAGTTACACAAAGAACACTGCTTTTTATAACTAACTTTTCTATTATTTTATACATAAGAATTCGTATTGATTATTCGTAAATTTGACATACACCTTATCGGTAGGATTGTATTTCACAAAGCGATGTTCTTCTACAGTTATCTCATCATATCCTATATGAATAAATCTGTCAACTCCATCTAATTGTTGCGCAGTACCGTCCCATTTTTTGATGTTTTCCAATAAGTCTTTGCTTAATTTCCATTTATTCTTTTTGTCGTATAAGGTGTAATATTTATCACCCAGTTTTTCTTTCAAAAACGTTAAATCTCCAATTTTTATTGCTGCCAAGATTCCTTCTGTAAAAGCAATGACGTGTTCTTTATTCCATTTTGCCATCAATTGTTTACAATATTCATGTTCGTTTCCTTTGAAAATATGTGTTTTAATTTCGTATTCATCCGAAACATTAATGTATAAAGCAACTTCTTCCTTTGGTATCGGAATTTCGACAAAAAAAGTATCTTTTAAAAAATAAGTTCTAAGATTTATAATTTCATGGTATATATAGGACTTTGAAGGTTCAGATTTCTCATTGGAGTAGTTAAACCTAGAAATATCAGGATCCAACCAATGAGCTTCTACATCTACTTTGTTTTTAAATTTCAATGTATAATGATCTCCAACAACGCGCGCCCAACTCGCTGTAGGATAATGTTGAATCCTTGCAAATTCTTTACGTGGGATAACAACCTCCCGCTTTTTAAAATCATCTTCCGTAAACGATTTTTTGTATAACATATCTTTTGATTCCAGCGGATAGTGAGATCCAACTAGAATTTCTGGATCTACAAACATCCAAGTCATATCGATATCCTTTTTTTTATCGGCCCATGTAACATCGATATAATATTCCTTTCCTTCAAGCGCCACAATATTCCATGCGTGTAGACCGACAAGTTTATTATAATCTCCATATCCAAATTTCGTATAACCTGTTACTTCCCTTGATTGTACTTTTGCCATTCTTGCTAAAGAATCAAAAACATATGCATATCCTGCACATACCGAAAGTCGTTTCTGACTCGCTAGAATACTATAGATATCATCTTGACGATGCGCATATTTATTAGCAGCCAATCCAGGATGATCATATTCTATCGAGCGACAAATAAATTTAGAAATTGCCATCACCTTTGCTTTATCGTCAGTAGCATCTTTGGTAATATATTCAACTAATTTCTCGAGTGTAAATCCACCTTTTTCGATCGAACGATTGGAAACGATTTCATCCGAATTTACACCGATAAAGAAGGGTTTTTTATTTTCTTTTTTCGTTGTTTTAGCAACCAAAAATTTCTTTTTAAATACAAATGCTTCTAATGCTGATTTATAAATATTGTTTCTGAAGAAATATTCGCCTGCAACAACTTTGGATCTAAATTCTTTAAACGTTGGCTTGTTAAGCACTAACTTCGATTTTTCCAACGAGTAAGTTCCTAAATTTCGGTGAACTATTTCTGACTTGTTTTTTTGAAACAGGTATTCTAGCTGTTCATATTCACCACTCGTATATAAACGTAACAATTCAACTTTTTTGTCCGTTTTTATACATTCAAAAACATCCTTGATTTTTCCTTGCGGAAGTGTCCAGTTGGTAATCGAAGAAGCTAAATAATAGTTGAAGAAATTAGCAAGAAATGCTAATAATAACACACATTTTTCCATGACTAAAATATTATGGGGTTTGTGTATTATTATATCATAGGCTAATCATTTTTACTAATGTACAATTTTTTTTTAATATAATGCAATGTATTGATAATTTATTTGGTGATGTAGTGTACTATGTTTCTAACAAATACAAGCTTTTTCCAACGATTCTTTACAAAACCAGCTTATTGATTCATTTTTATAAATTAAAAACGCTGTTGTATAGTTCCTCATAAGAACTACTTCCTCTGCTGTCAGGGCTTTAAATTCATTCGAATTTGCGCGATTAGAGAATTGACCATTGTTTTGTTCTAAGAAATTAACTAACAGCGAAACCAATCGATCAGGCATTTCTGCTACTTGTTCTAACTGTTTTTTAAATTGATCAAACGCTTGTACATAATTGATTTCTTCCGGAATGACACGCTTTACGAAAACACAATACTTTCAAGGTACAAATAAGGTACAATACCTTTCAGGAAATTCACTTTTGAGGGTTTAAACGGCATTACTTCCCTATACAGAATATAACTTGCGATGAATATCAATTACTTATCCTTATTTGGCAACAAAAAGGCAACAAAAGTAGTTGAAAAAGAGCTATTTGAGGGTAAATATAAGAAAAAATAATACAAACCTATTTGAAAGAAATATAGAGAAATTTCATCTATTCTGTTTAATTAATACCTAAAAATTAAGTTCGTTTAATACTCTATAAATACTTAAACTATACTCTTAGTAAACTAAAAAATCGACTATCTGTTCTTTTTTCAATCCTGTGAATAAACAGAAATCATCTATTGTTACAAACTCATTTTTTGATTTGCCAAGTGATTGGCGAATGTCGCTGATTAATTTGCGCGCGGTTCTCTCTTTTTTACCTGTGATGTTTTGTACATCTTTTGGGTAAATAACTATGCGATTTGGTACTAATTGTGTCATAAACGGCAATAACGGAAACTGAATTTTTAATACTTAAATATACACCTTAAATTTGGTTAAAAGTATTGAATATGAAGTATTTAATTTGTTTTTTGTTGGTTTGCGTGAGTTTGCATTGTTCTGCTCAAAAGTTATACAAAGTGATCAGTGTGCACGATGGTGATACATTTGAAATCATTAAAAATGGTAAAAAGCAATCTTGTAGAATCGCAAATATTGATGCTCCAGAACTCAAACAAAGTTTTGGCACTAATTCTCGTGATAGTCTTAGTAAGTTAATCT
>CAMDGH010000104.1 GCA_945897755.1 Chryseobacterium gleum
AGCTAAGATTTTTCGTGCTTCTGGATGATTCCCCATTAATGCTGCTAAGCGGGCATTAACAGATCCTGGTTTACAGGAACATGCACCACAATCCATGGTCGAATAAAAGGCATTGTTTGCACTCGTAGAGCCGTGACCAATCACATAAATTAGAGCCGCGAAATTATCAATTAAACCAATACTACGAAGTAATCCCTCAATACGATCCGCCATTTCAATTATAGTAAACCCGACCGTTAGTTCATGTTCTGTTCGGTTTTCGCCATTGTTTTCAAAAATGAGCGAGCTCGTAGGACTTATGAACTGAAAGGAACTTACCGTCGTATTCCCATAACTTGGCTTGAAAATATATTTTAAAAGTTTAAAAGCAGCCCAATAGCCCATTGTTTGCGTCAATAACCATCCAACAATTAATCCATGACTTTTACTGGAAAAACCGACTTCTTTTTTGTGTTTGTATTTATTCGCTTTTTCTAAAATCAGGTGTTTTGGAGTAAGCGGTGCAGGACACAATTTGGTCAGGTATTTTCCGCCATCCGGTTTGTAATAAAACTCGATGTTAAAGAATCCTGCTGTACCATAGGTATCCGCATGCGGATCGCATTTTTCGACATAGGTCCTAAACGAACATTCCCGGTCATCAATACAAAATAAGGCTTGAAAACTGACATTTTCTTGAATTGGTTCTGCTTCTTGTTTTGCTAGATAAAACAAAACATCGTCATAGTACGACCATTCGTATGCTTCTTGCCACAACTTGAGTACTTCCGCTATTTCCACATTGCGCGTAGGTGCAAAAATATCCTTACCGGCATTTTTTGTTAATAAACCTAATACTGTCCAATGTCCAGCATATCGGTCGTCCAAGGTGTCCATTTCAAGCAATAATTCTAGAAAAATAAATTCCTCTAAATCAATTGCCCGTTTATCTAAAAGTACATTTGGATTATTTTCTAGATATGCAACCATTCCGGACCATCCTTGATGTTCAAATTGTTGGTCAAAAATATATTGAAAATATAGTTCTTCTTTACCAACCAAAATGTCTAATAAATCTTTTATTCCGATGGATTTGTTGGCCAATATTTTTTTTGCGCGTTTGGTTCGAAAGAAACTTGAGAAACTATTTTTTTCTAATTCTATTAAAGAATTTCTTAGTCCTTTTTTATTTGCCGGAAAATTCCAAATAGAAATCCCTTGATCTAAATATGCACCTACAATTCGGAACAGATTCAGATGTACATAATTATCCACATCAATTTTTAATCCTTTTTTCCAAGCTTCACGTAATTTTCCTACACGGGAATTTATACGTATTTGGTAGTCTTGTTCTAGTAATTTTTGTTTCCAAAAATTCAGATTTTCAGCACCTTTTTGTTCGATTAATACTTTCTCTAGAACCTCTTTGCGTATCTGACCTTTTGCATAAAAGTCGCGATATTCATTCAGGTCTAAATACGTTTTATATCCAAAAATTTCGGATGAACGTTTCATTGCCTCATGAAAAGGTAAGTCTTGAAAACAAGCTAATGAATTTAGAAATATATAATCTTTTAAAGGGCCTTGGGTAGGTAAATATTTTTTTATTTGTTCGATCGTGGACTCCAGATCGAAACCTGTATTATTCATACATCACGTAATTTGAATTAGTAAATTTCTTATAAATTAAGAATAGAGCACTCTGATTATGGTACTATTTACTATATATTAAATGATTATGCTACGTAATTTAAGCCAGATTGGGATCCCTTGGCTTACATCAATTACAGTGTTAATACTAAGAATTGAAGATCGATTAAAAAGGAAAGACGCCCCGATTTTTTTTGTTTCAATTTGAAAATAATCATAAACTTCATGATCCGTATTTTCATCTTCTTCCTCTACTTCAATTTTGGGAATTTGAAATTGAGTGTCTTTATTTTTTGATACTTGAACTTTAAAATCTTTCTTAAAAAAAGTTTTTTGGATCGTATTATTTGCCGAAAAATAATAGTTTGATGAAAGCGTAATAACCGCTAGCATACATATTATTCGACCTATTATAATCTTCATTTTAATCTAACTCGTACTAGATAAAAAAATAAAATATTTTTCGGCAAATATACTTATATTTTAATGAAGTTGAATTCTAAAAATTTATTTTTTGAATTGGGTTCGTTCAAGTACCTAATGCCCCATTTTCAGTTATAATACCAAACATAACTACAAAACAGATTTACTTGAAAAATAGTTACTTTTACCCATCGTATATTTAGCTGTGCAAAACAACATTTCGGATTTTATAGAGAAGCCATAAAAATGCGCTCTCTTTCACGGAACAACCATGTATTTGAATATGAAATTTAAACTATTTTTCTATTTTTCTTTAATGCTATTGAGCATAAATTTGGGATTTGGCCAAATCGAAGTCAATCATAAAGATTGGGAATGCGAGTTTATTAGTCGTAGTGTTAATGGAACGTTTCTTTTGCTCGATTATAAAACGAAGCAACTCCACTTAGTTTCGACTTCTCATAAAGATTCGTTGGTGACTCCTCTTGAAACATTTCACTTTTATGAAATGTTAATAGGTCTCGAAAGTGGTATTTTGAAAGACACACTCCATCTATTTGAGCATCTAACTAGTCCACTAAAGGCAGAAAATTCAGATGAAAATTTGAGTGAAGCCTTTTTTGCGCAAAGCCCTTTTGCGTTTAAAAGTTTAGCTTATTCAATTGGGGAAATTAAACTAAATGCGTGGTTATCATTACTTCATTACGGTAATACGACCATAAATAATAAAGGATCATTTTGGATGGATGGGACATTGAAAATAAGTCCAATACAACAATTAGATTTACTAAAGCGAATGCACTTGTTCAACCTTCCATTTTCTTTAGAAAATATTGCTTTTGCAAAAAAATTATTTCAATCTAAAAAAATGAAAGGCGTTCAATTGAATTTTTTTGCAACAAATACATCAAAAAGCAAATCAGCAGCCTCCTGGTTTTTAGGTATCTTAACGATACAAAAACAAACGTATTACTTTGTGAGTTTTATTGAGATGGATCCAGACAAAAAATACAATTTAGATCAATTGAATAAAGACATTGTTCGTCAATTACTATTTCGGCTTCAAGTCATTGACGAAACTTTTTGCGAACGTTTTTAGCTTTTTTTTCTTAGTTCAATGACGGTTATTTCAGGAAGTATACCAACCCTTCCTGGGAATCCTAAAAAACCAAACCCTCTGTTTACGTAGATGTATTTTTCGGCATGTTTATATAGTCCAGCCCATTGTTTGTAAATGTATTGAGATGGGCTCCATTTAAAACCAGGTATTTCTATCCCAAATTGCATGCCGTGAGTATGGCCAGATAAGGTAAGATGAATGAATTTATCGTGGTTTAATGTAACTGCTTCCCAGTGTGATGGATCATGAGAAAGAAGAATTTTAAACAATTTGTTATCAACGGATTCGACCGCTTTATCTAAATCACCATGCTTCACAAATCCTTTTTTACCCCAATTTTCAACTCCGATTAAAGCAATTTTAGCACCTTCTTTTTCAATATAAATGGTTTCATTCAGCATCAAATGATAGCCCAATTTTTTATGAACTTCTTTCAACTTTTCTAAGTTTTCGGATTTTTCAGATTCATTTTCCCACTTTATATAATCCCCATAATCATGGTTCCCCAGAATAGAAAATGATCCGTATTTTCCTTTTAATTGTTTAAAGTCTTCTATCCACGGATACATTTCTTCTGCTTTGTTATTCACTAAATCCCCTGTGAAAAGAAAAAGATCTCCCTGTTGCGCATTCGTTAAACGAATTCCTTTTTGAACTGCGTCTCTATTGTCAAAACTTCCAGCATGAATGTCGGATAATTGCACTAACTTAAATCCATTAAATGCTGATGGTAAATCTTTGAAATATAAGCTTACTTTATGAACTCGGTAATCATATTTGCCTTTTAAAATTCCGTAGATGGTGCTAAAAAAGGGAACTGCTGCTATTCCTAGTGCAATTTGACTTATTATTTTTCTTCTGCTCGCGAAATCGATAACGGAATTATTGTTGCTAAACAAGCGTATGCTATGTTGAACTAAAAATTGAATTATCCTTAATAGGTCATCGATGAATAGGAATGGTAGGACAACTATTTTAGGTACAAGAATCACCATCATGATTCCCATTATCCAACTGGTATATTTTGAAGGACCATTTGCAAATTTACCAGATAAAGCAAAATACAAAATTAAAACAATTATAAGAATGTCTAAAACCCAGTAAATCCAATAAAATAGCGTGTTTGAAGTAATGCTTTTAATACTCTGAAAAACATATACATCGATAAGTAGCCAGCACGTAATAAGGATTAAAAATCTGAAAACCATAATTGAAATGTCTATTCAAAAAACACTTTAACGTTCTTTATGTTTAACACCAAACATAACTACAAAACAGTACAATCTACTTGTTTTTTTTCATCGTCTTGATAAAAAATTACTTCGGATATTTGGCCTATTTTATAATTACATTTGGTATAAATAAAATAAGGCACAAAAAAAGGGAGATTTTTCTCCCTTTTTCAATAAATATGTTATTTGTTTTAACTTCCGCAGTATAAACAATCATCGTCTTGATCAACTGAAGGATTAGATTCGATAGCAGGATTCATTTGTCGCTTTAATTCGTAAATTTCCTGTTGTTTTTCTCCATCTTGGAAAATGTCTCCAGTTAATTGTTTTTTTAATTCTACTATTCTGTGTTTTACTAATTCTTCGTTCATTGATAATGTAATTATTGTTTTAACAATCTATTTTTTAATAGGTCAAAGTTACTGCATTTTACAGCTTATTTTGCATCATGGGAACACAATAGTTACGAACATCGAATGTTTAAAAAAAAAGAATTGGAATTACTTGTTTTATTTTTTTATCCTTCTACGCTCTGATAACCAGCTAGGTACATTTTTAGCATTTTCATGCTTTTGCTCTGTTGTTCCTAATAGCTTCTCTATTAAATCAGGGCGTTTGGCTTGTTGTAGGCGTTTTTTTATCCAGTCCCTATTTTCTTTTTTGTACCAAAAGAAAAAACGATTTTGATTCAATTTTTCTTCTTTGGTTTTAACGGTTTTAATCGGTTTTAAAGTATAAGGATGTACACCAGAATAATAGATCACTTCCGCAACCGTCATTGGTGTTGGGGTAAAATCTTGTACCTGTTCCAATTGGAAACCCATGTCTTTGGTCTCTGCAGCCAAATTTGCCATATCTTCTTCCTCACACCCTGGATGCGAAGAAATGAAATACGGAATCAAAGGTTGATTTAAATTGTGTTTCGCAGAAATCGCATCGTATTTTTCCTTGAATTTATGGAAATACGAAAACGAAGGTTTACGCATGACACGCAAGGTTGCATCTGAAGTATGTTCTGGTGCGACTTTTAACCTCCCTGAAATATGGTGTTTTACAACTTGTTCTATGTATTCATCGTGGTTACCATCTTCGTTATTTTTATTGAAATCATCCACCAATAAATCGTAACGTATCCCAGAACCAATAAATGCTTTTTTCACTTTCGGATGCTGGTCTACTTTTTTGTAGAGTTCCGTCATCGGTTTGTGGGAAGTGTCTAAATTTGAACAAATTACAGGGTGTATACAACTTGGACTGGAACAACGATTACAAATCGCTTCGTCCTTGCCTTTCATTTTGTACATGTTCGCCGAAGGTCCACCTAAATCAGAGATATATCCTCTAAATTCTGGGTGTTTAGTTACCTCTTCCAACTCTTTCAAAATCGATTTCTCGCTTCGCGACGCAATAAATTTACCTTGGTGCGCAGAAATCGTACAGAAACTACAGCCACCAAAACATCCGCGGTGCATGTTGATCGAAAACTTAATCATGTCATACGCTGGAATAGCGCCACGCTTCTTGTATTTTGGATGCGGCATACGCGTATACGGTAAGTCAAAGGATTTATCAATTTCCTTTTCTTCCATGGTTTTGTATGGAGGATTGATTACCAAGGTTTCATTTCCAACGTGTTGAATAAT
>CAMDGH010000105.1 GCA_945897755.1 Chryseobacterium gleum
TTTAGTTTTCTACTTTCTTGTCAAAAAAAAGAGAATATAACTACAAGTAATCCAACCACAACACCTTCTGAATGTGATACAATTTCCTACAAAACGGATATCGCGCCTTTAATGAGTGCGAATTGTACAAGTTGTCATAATTCCAACCAAGCAAGTGCAGGTATAAATTTGAGTACCTATGCTAACGTTTCTAAATATGCTACTAGTTCCCTAAATGCAATAAATGATGGCTCAATGCCGCCTGCAGGGAAATTATCCGCAGATATTATTAAGAAATTCTCCTGCTGGATTTCGCAAGGGAAGTTAAATAATTAATCTTTTTAGATTATCTATTTCATCTAACATAAATATCATGAAATTATTTTTAGGAATTATAGTTGTAATCGGATTAAACCTATTTAATGTATCTTGCAGTAAATGTTCACATTGTGTCGTAAAAGATACGAATGGCAAAGTATTCCCAAATCCAAGTAAAGGAAACTTCACCCTTGCATCAGCTACTTTAATGAATAACATTCGTATCTTCAATGAACTTGGTATGTTGGTAAAAGAAATTATCGACGTGAACAACTATTCTGTAGAAATAGTTACAAGATTCGAAAAAGGAGTGTATTTTGTATATGCTACAACGGAAGTTGGAGCTAACGTTCAAAAATTGATTATTGAATAGAAAATTGGAAGACTTAATACCAAATGTAATTATAATATAGGCCAAATATGCGAAGTAATTTTTTATCAAGACGATGAAAAAAATAGTCGCATAGCCTAAGCTATGCAACTATTTTTTGAAGATATATTGATGAAAAAGAACAAGTAGATTGGAATGTTTTGTAGTTGTGTTTGGTATTAATAGGTGACAATCGATATACATAGTCTTAAACTAGAATATGTATATCGATTTGTAATCAAAAAGTAAAAAGCTTACATAAAAAAATTGATTTTTTAAGTTTAATCAAACATGAATTGTAAACAATTATGTTAATTCAGTCCGATTGATTTCCTTGTGATACTGATCAAGATCAAATTCTTTTTCACTTTTAGCAATCACAAGTGTTGCAACGCCGTTACCAATGATATTCGTTATTGCGCGCGCTTCACTTAAAAACTTATCTACACCTAATAAAAAGGCAAGGCCTTCTAAAGGAATCTTATGCAAAGACGCAAGTGTAGAAGCCAACACCACAAATCCACTTCCCGTAACACCTGCTGCACCTTTAGAAGTAATCATTAAAATAAGGATAATCATCAGTATTTCGCTAAACGAAAGCGGAATACCATATAATTGGGCAATAAATATGACGGACATCGACAAATAAATAGATGTCCCATCTAAGTTGAACGAATATCCTGTAGGAACAACCAAACCCACCACAGACTTTTTACATCCCAAATCCTCTAGTTTTTTCATCAAATTAGGTAATGCTGTTTCAGAGGAAGAAGTACCCAACACAATGATAATCTCTTCTTTAATATACCTTAGAAATTTAAATATATTCAACTTAAAAAAATACATAATTGTACCGAGCACAATTACGACAAATAAAATCATTGTTAGATACACACTTCCTACTAATTTACCCAAAGGAATCAAGGTGTGTAAGCCAAACTTACCCACCGCATATGCCATTCCCCCAAAAGCGCCTAGAGGTGCTAAATACATTACGTATTTTAACATTTTAAATACAAACTTAGAGGCAACTTCAAGCTTCGTAACTATAAAAACTCTTTTTTTTGTGTAGTTCAATGAAACCCCTACCAAAATTGCGATTAACAGAACTTGAATGGTAAAATTGGTTTTCAAAAAAGTCAACCAACTAAAAGGAGTAGCTGCCTTAGACGTAAACTTCGATGCATCAAGCTTAGATAGCATTGAAATATCAATATCACCCGGTTTCAAAAGTAAAGCTACTGCAATTCCGATTGCCAATGCCAAGGTGGTCACAATTTCAAAATACACTAACGATTTAAATCCAATTCGACCTACTTTTTTTAGATCCCCCATCGAACCAATACCAAGTACGATTGTCAAAAAAATAATAGGACCGATAAAAAGCTTAATGATGGCAATGAATGTTTTTCCCACAACCTCCATTTCTTCTCCGAGCTTGGGGTTGTAGTGCCCTAATAAAACACCTGCAATGATTGCTATTAGAACGTAAAATGTTAAGTTGCTAAATACTTTTTTCATATCAAATTAGTTGAGTTGAGTTGATTCAAATATCCATTTATTTTCTTTATCCCATTTCGCTTTATGTGAGAAAGATAACAAAAAAATACGATATCGAAATGTTGAGTAAAATGTTGCATCATCATTCATGCTTATCTCATTTCTCTTTAAGCTCTTTTACCTCGATTAAAATGCCCGTAAAATAAAAGCTGTTAAGTCATTTAGATGCACCATTCTATTTTTAGACATTTCATCAGAAAAATAAAATATAAAGAATCAAAAAAAAATATTTTGAAGGGCATTAAAGGAGAAAAAACCTCAATATCTTCATTGTTATGAAAAGATTTTAGGGATTTAAATAAAATCCCATTTTTAATACAAGTGAAGTTTGTATTTTTAGCACATGTTTTTTAATTGTACTTCAAAATTATACCTATCCACGTGTTAAAACGGTACTGCTTTTTTTTCCCGATACTCCTTATCGCTTTTTATTGCTTTTTTTTTAGTGCATGCACGAAAACGAAGCCTTTTTCTGTTTCAAACGTAACTTTCTCTTCAGATTCGCTTGTATTTGATACCGTATTTACAACTCAAGGATCAATAACAAAACAAATTAAAATTTACAACCCAGACAAAAAGCCCATATCTCTTAGCAACATAATTCTTGCTGGTGGAAAGAACTCCCCGTTCAGAATAAATGTAGATGGTATATCAGGCACTTCATTTAAGGATATCATTATTGAAGGAAAAGACAGTCTCTTTGTATTTGTTGATGTTCATTTAAACATCAATGGTAAAAACTATCCTTTAATCATTCAAGATTCAATCCAGGTTAGCAGTAATGGTAAAAATCAATACCTCCCGCTGATCGTATGGGGACAAGATGCTTATTTTCACTATGAGGAAACGCTAAAAGAAAGCACATGGAAAAATGATAAACCACACATTATCATCGGTTATGCTCGAATAGCACCTACAAAAACCTTAACCATAGAGGAAGGAAGTTCTATTCACCTAAGTTCAAATAGTTTACTTATTGTTGATAGCAGTAGCAGCATACATGCGATTGGTACAAAAGATAAAAAAATCACTTTTCAAGGAATAAGATTAGATGCAGCATACAAAAACACGACTGGTCAATATTATGGTATCTATTTTCACAAAGCAGCTCCATCTAAACTCACTCATACCACGATTCGAAATGGAGTTACTGGAATACACGTTTACAGTAAAGCTTCCTCCAACAACCAAGCAACCCTCAGCTTAGAAAACTGCTTAATAGAGCAAAATGCGCGTTACGGAGTGTTTCTTTTTGATAATCCCTCATTGGTTATGAAAAATTGCATCATCTCAAAAAACGAGATTTATGGTCTGTTTGTTCTCCAAGGTGCTTCGTTTGAAATCACTCATTGTAATATACTCGGATACAACAATGCCTCTAAAGACGCTGCTGCATGTGCTTTAAAGAACTACTACCTAAACGAAAAGGAAGGAGTCACCTATGTGTCAAGCATAATAGGCACCATAGACAATAGTATTGTATACGGATATAAAACAAACGAGCTCCTTTACGACACCATTTCAAATCCGAATATAACAATCAGCACAAAATTTAACAATTGCCTTATTCGTTTAAAAAACACAACTGAAAACAGTGATTTCAGTAATAACATATGGAATACAGATCCAAACTTCAATTCGATTCCAAAAAATGACTTCCACTTACAACCCGGATCTCCATTAATTGATAAAGGATCTCCATTAAAAACGCTACTACTTGACTTTGAAGACAAACCAAGGGATCTCAACAACCCTGACATTGGAGCGTACGAATTTAATTAAACAAGGTTTTTTACACCAAGATTAGAAGCGATATCAATCAATTTAGAATAAAAAAATGAAATACAATCTTTCTGAAATTAGCGAATTAATTAAAAATCGGAGAACGATTTACCCTGAACAATTTAGCACACGCAAAGTTCATAAAGAACAAATCGAAGCATTATTGAATAATGCCATTTGGGCACCCACTCATGGCAACACACAACCATGGCGTTTTACAATTTACACTGAACATGCGCGCCAAGAATTAGCGGATTTCCTAGCTCAATTATACCTCAGTAGCACCCCAAAAGAATTACAAAAAGACAGCAAACTAGGAAGATTACTTACAAGGCCACTTCAAGCATCTGTCGTCATTGTTGTTTCAATGAAAAGGGACGAAACAGAAAAAATACGGGAAATAGAGGAAATAGAGGCAGTTGCTTGTGCAATCCAAAACTTACAGTTAACCGCAACTGCATATGGACTAGGCTCTTATTGGTCTACTTCCAAACTCATCTACACTCCCGAAATGAATGCATTCTTAGAATTAGAAGAAAAAGATAAGTGTTTGGGAATCATATATATTGGATACCCAGCAATCGAATGGCCAACACATCACCGGAAGCCAATTGAATACCTTACAACCTGGAAATAAAAATGATGATGCGTTTGACATGTTTGTTTTTATGTTTTCTCTTGTTTTCACTCAGTGGCTTCGCTCAGCAAAAAAACATATTTAAAAGCACCTTGTTTGGACTTCAATTAAAACCAATATTCGGATCTTCACTCATAGGGAACTCAACAACAGAACTGAAAAATGCTGTTTTTAGCGGAGGATTTGAACAGAAAACTGGAAACTCATATGGTGCTATTTTACGCATTCCGCTAACGCCGTCAATCAGTATTGAAACAGGATTAAATCAAACTACACGAAACTACGCTGTCCACTTTCAACGAAGTGACACCCTGATTTCAAGTACAACTTCCCTTCGGTTTTTAAATTATGAAGTCCCAGTCAACGCACTTTATTTTGTTAAACTAACCAAAAACAGTTTCTTAAACACAGCTTTTGGTGCAGTAATTGTGTACAGCCCATCAAATGTTGCTTCAGTTTCAAACGAACACAAAACAATGGTATTCAAAACAGAAGGGCGACGCATATCTTATTTTTCATTAGAAATCAACGGCGGTTTAGGTATAGAATGGCGTACATTAAGATCAGGATACATTTACCTTGGATCTTCCGTTCGTATTCCTACGCAAGCCATTTACAACGTCGCATTAGTAAGTGAGAGTTCTATTTATAAAAAAGAAGTACTTCTTGGAAAACTCAACGGTTCATACATCACGTTAGATTTGCGGTATTATCTGCCTTCACAATCGCGAAAAGAAAAACTAGAATCTTACGGTCCAATCGAATAATCCATTTTTACATTAAGGGGACTTTTATAAATTAAATGTCTGATAATCAATTTGTGATCACTATTTGACTATTCTTTGTCATATTGAGCATAGGCGAAGTGTGATTATTTTTTTTTTAATCGGTTTTTCTGATGTGAAGCGAGAAGGTATAAAGAAATTTAATCAAATGCGTTGCCTTACAAACTTGGAACAAAGAATTCTGGGTATGTAACCCATACTTTTATTTCTAGTTGTATATTTGTGATATGAACAAACGCATCGCCATAGGACATCACGATTTTGAAGAAATTCGAAATAAAAATTTGTATTATGTTGAT
>CAMDGH010000106.1 GCA_945897755.1 Chryseobacterium gleum
CGATTGCATTTTTAATAGGATTAGCCCTTAAATTTAGAATTTCAGCCTCTAAAAGAACTTTCTCTAATAGATCTCCTATATTCAGTCCTTTTTTAGCTGATATCTCTTGACATTGGAAGTTACCTCCCCATTCTTCAACCAGGATATTCATTGCTGATAATTGCTCTCTGATACGATCCGGATTTGCACCATCTTTATCTATTTTATTGATTGCAAAAACCATAGGAACATTAGCTGCCTGCGCATGCGATATCGCTTCTTTTGTTTGAGGCATCACATCATCATCCGCAGCAACAAGAATTACAGCAACATCCGTAACCTGAGCACCACGTGCACGCATTGCCGTGAAGGCTTCGTGACCAGGTGTATCAAGGAAAGTCATTTTTCTTCCATCAGCTAGCTCAACAGAGTAAGCACCAATATGTTGAGTAATCCCTCCGGATTCACCCGATGTTACATTTGCATTTCTAATTCTATCGAGTAGAGAAGTTTTACCATGATCTACGTGACCCATCACCGTAATAATTGGTGGGCGTGCTACTAAATCTTCTTCTTTATCTTCTACAGTAGGAATTGCTTCTTGCACTTCCGCACTTACAAATTCAGTTTCAAAACCAAATTCTTCCGCTATGATTTGGATCGTTTCTGCATCTATACGTTGATTTATAGAAGCAAAGATACCTAAGGACATACAAGCAGATATTACTTGAGTTGACGACATATTCATCATGCTAGCAAGTTCAGAAACAGTAACAAATTCGGTGAGTTTAAGCACTTTCTCTTGCATTTCTGCATCCATCATCTCTTGTTCACGTCTTTGAAGAACGTTGTCTCTTTTTGCCCTTCTATTTTTTGATGCTTTAGATTTACTTCCTGAATTAGAAAGTCTAGCTAATGTATCTTTAATTTCTTTCTGGATATCACGCTCAGTAGGAATAACTTTAACTGTTGGGTCAGGTTTGTGTACTAATCTTTTTCTGAATCCATTGTCTACTGGTGCTGTTACTGATGGTGTTATTGTTTTTGTAGGATCTATTTTTTTAATTCTTTTTCTTTTTTTACGTTGTTCTTCTTGCGCTTTTTGAGCAGGTGATATTGTATTTGTTTTTGGTTTATCGACAGGAAGCTCTATTTTGCCTAATACAGTTGGCCCTGTTAATACTTTACGTTCTACCCTTATGGTTTCTATTTCTTTGGGTAATTCAGGCGCTTTTTCTTCAACTACGACTGGCTTAATAGCTTCTACTGGGGGTGTAATAATAGCTTCAACTTTAATAGGCGTTTTTACTATTATTGTAGGTTTATTCTCTTTTTTCTTTTTATCAGGTCTTGTTTTGGAATTGATACTGTCTAAGTCAATTTTTCCAATTACCTGAACTTGAACATCACCTTCACCTAGTGTTTTTGCACCACGACCATCCATTGCTGGTTCTTTATTGGTAGAGGTAGCTTCTATTTCTGGTGTTTTTATTTCCTCTATTATTGGCTTTAGTTCAACAACAGGTTCGATTACAGTGTTTTTTAAGTTTGAGATATCGAATTCGTCTTCGTCTTCTTCATCCTCTATCTTCTCAATCACATCGGACTTATTGTTGCTCAAAGTGATTGTTTCACGTTTTTCACGTTTAATTGCAGTTTGTTTTGACTGTTCTTTCAAGGATTGATCAGCTGCAAATTTACTGCAAAGTAAATCGTATTGATCACTTTCCAATTTTGTGTTTGGATTAGTGTCAATAGTTACGCCTTTGCTTTGAAGAAAGTCAACTAATGTTGATATACCGACATTTAATTCGCCTGCTACCTTACCTAATCTATGTGTTTTTCCGACCATATGCGTTACTTCCTATAAATATAAAAATAGGTGACTTTATTGTGTTTTATGTTTATTCAAATTCAGCACGTAAGATATTCAATACTTCTTGTATTGTTTCTTCCTCTAAATCCGTTCTATTAATTAATTCTTTGATATTTATTTCTAATACTGATTTTGCTGTATCACATCCGATTGATTTAAGTTCATCAATAATCCAACCATCAATTTCGTCTATAAAATCATCTAAATCAACATCATCAACATCAACTTCTCCATCACGATAAACATCAATTTCGTATCCAGTTAATCTAGTTGCTAATTTAATATTGTTACCACCTCTTCCAATTGCTAAAGACACTTGGTCTGGTTTTAATGTAACTTTTGCTCTTTTGTCTTGCTCAATAATCTCAACCGAAGTTATTTTTGCTGGAGACAATGCTCTTGTAATAAATAATTGTGCATTTTGAGTGTAATTAATTACATCGATATTTTCGTTTTTTAATTCACGAACAATACCATGTATTCTAGAACCTTTCATACCAACACAAGCACCCACTGGATCAATTCGATCATCGTAACTTTCAACTGCTACTTTTGCTCTTTCTCCTGGTTCACGCACAATTTTTTTAATTGTAATAAGACCATCAAATACTTCAGGTACCTCTAGTTCAAATAATCGCTCTAAAAATTCGGGTGCTGTTCTAGATAATATGATAACTGGATTCGCATTACGCATGTCTACTTTTGATACGACCGCACGTATTGTTTCCCCTTTTTTGAAATAATCTGAAGGAATTTGTTCTGATTTAGGAAGAATTAATTCATTTCCTTCATCATCTAAAATCATTATTTCTTTTTTCCAAACTTGGTATACTTCTCCTGTTACAATTTCTCCTACACGTTCTTTGTACGTTTTGTAAATATGATCTTTCTCAAGTTCTAAAATTCGAGCGATTAAATTTTGTCGTAAGGATAAGATGTTTCGACGACCAAAATCATCAAACTTAAATTCTTCAGAAACTTCTTCACCGACTTCAAAATCGGGTTCAATTTTGATTGCGTCTGAATAAGCGATTTCAGTGTTAGGATCTTCTACCTCTCCGTCCATTACGATCTCTTTATTTAAAAAGATTTGGACATCGCCTTTTTCGATGTTTACAATCACATCGATATGTTCGTCAGTATTAAACTTTTTCTTCAACATAGCACGAAACACATCTTCAAGGACATGTTGCATGGTTTGTTTGTCAATACTTTTTAATTCTTTAAATTCAGAAAACGAATCAACTAATTCTAAGCTATTCATTGCGTGTTTTTATTTAAATGAAATAACAATTTTTGTTTCTTTTATATCGGACATTGCAAGTATTTCATTACGTACAATTGTTTCCTTCTTTTTTTTGCCCTCCATTTTTTCTACCTGAGTAGTTTCTATGTGAACTTGTTCATTGCTAACTTCAAGAAGTTTACCCTCTTTTTTTGTTCCGTCTTGTAATTTAATCGTAATCTCTTTGCCAATATTTTTTGTGTATTGTGCAAGTACGCGCAATGGCTTATCTAAGCCTGCTGAAGAAACATGTAGTTCAAAATCTTGATCTTCACGGTCTAAATTATGTTCTACATTTCGAGAAACCGAAACACAATCTTCAATTGCAACATATCCTTCAATTTTATCTATTTCTAGGTTAATTATGAAGGAAGGAGTTATTGAAATCTCTACTATGAATAAACCTCTGTTTAGTTCATCCATCCGCTCTTGAGCTAACTGTTGAACAAGTTGTTTTGTAATCATTTGCTAAAAAAAAGAGGGGATTTAAGTATCCCCTCGCTAATTGTTATATTATAATACTTTGCAATATTACGCTTTTTTTTCTAAATTACAAAATAATTTAATAATTAAAGCTAATACCAACAGTTAGGGGACTAACATAAGGCATTGTTTTTTGATTGAACAATGCGGTTACATTATAACTTCCAAATACGCCCCAATCCTCATGTCCTAATCGAATGATGGCATCTGCGGATAATGAATTTAAGCCGAAACTTCCTTTAAGGGTTGTCTTACTTTTTCTGTTTTTATCTATGATAGTTTGTGTTGTCGAGGAACTTAATTTATACCCTAGTATAAATCCTACTTGTAACCAGCTTTTTTGTTTAATGGTATACTCTAGTAAAATTGGTGTGGTGATGTGTATGCATTGTAATTTATTTGTGTTAAATTCATTCGTATCTAAGGTTACATACCCTGTGGATCCTGTCTTCTCATTTAATTTTTCATGTAAGGTCCAATTGTCTGAAAAAGTATAATTTTTCATGGAAAATCCCAAACCTGTAATCATTCCTAGCTCATTTTTTATTGGGATTTTGTAATCAATTAGGTTAATTTCAATATGTATGGATTTGTAAATTGAATTTTTCCATTCTGGAAAGTTTTCAAAAGTGCGGCTAAACCCTTTGTCCAATAGTGTATTGATTCCGACACTTATTCCTGCCCATTTTGCATCATGCTCTTCGAAGTTTTTTATGAGGAGAGAGTCATCGTTTTCTTCTTCTATCAAGATCGTTTTATTTTGACTAAAGCCAAAATTGCTTATTATTAAAAGTAAAAAAAACAATTTAATTTTAATTATATTGGTGCATCGTTTCATTTTTTCATTTTTTTATAAAATTAGTTAGAATTTTTTAGAAGAGTTCATTATTAATATTCATTATCAATCCATAGCGGCGGATTATATTATAAACCTCTAAGAATTAAGCGAAGAGAATAATGGATACAATGGTGAAATAAGGACCTACGAGCAGAATGCATTAAAAACCAAAACACGATGAACCCGAAAATCAACGAATTCTTTGAAGAATTAACCAAATGGAAAGAAGAGTTACAGGTTTTAAGAACGTATGTTCTTGATTGCTTGTTACATGAGGAGCTTAAATGGAAAGTTCCCTGTTATACCCACAAGTGTAAAAACATCGTGTTAATTCATGGATTCAATGACTATTACGCGCTACTATTCATGAAAGGTGCTTTATTACAAGACTGCGAAAATATCTTGATTCAACAAACAGAAAATGTCCAATCGGGGCGTCAAATTCGCTTTACTAATATCGATCAACTCGTAGCAATAGAAGCTAAACTAAAAGCCTATATTTTCGAAGCGATCGAATTAGAAAAATCAGGAATTAAAGTTGAATTCAAAAAAACAGAAGATTTCACGATTCCTGAAGAATTTCAAACTGTTTTAAATGAAAATGAAACAGTTAAAGAAGCATTTGAAGCTTTAACTCCTGGGCGACAAAAAGGGTATTTATTGCATTTTTCATCACCTAAACAAGCACTAACAAGAGTTTCTCGTATCGAAAAAAGCTTTGATAGAATCTTAAAAGGAAAAGGGCTTAATGACTGTACGTGTGGACTTTCCAAAAGAATGCCAAATTGTGATGGATCGCATAAAATAGGAATCATTAAATAATAATTCAGCGAATTTCAAATTTTAATTTATTGATATTCAAGTGTTTGTTTTATAATTTAACGATTTATTGTTAGATAAGTGCTTTACTTTAATAATTGTCACACTTTTGCTTTTTTTTTGCAAAAAGTTATTTAAAACTCCGCATCCGCTTGAAAAGTCAATACTTTCTTACTTACAGGATGTTGGAATTCAATACGTTCTGCATGTAAGTGCAAGCGTTCCCCTTTTGTGCCGTACAAATCATCTCCGACAATCGGTGTGTTTAATCCGAGCTGGTGCGCTGCATGAACTCGTAATTGGTGAGTGCGTCCAGTAATCGGGTAGAAATACACCTTTGTTCTTCGATTTTTATGGTCAACTGT
>CAMDGH010000107.1 GCA_945897755.1 Chryseobacterium gleum
CTAGCCGTATACGTATGCGTTGCATTGTAATTACTGATTGTAAACGTTCCTGTTGCTTTTGAGCAGCTTGGTTGAGTGACAGCACTTAAGCTTGGTGTTGCAGGTAGAGAAAGACAAAGCGATTTAAAAATAATTCCATAATCTTCTACTTGTCCATATTGAAGTGTTGATGTACAAGAACCTGGATTAGTATTTGTAAAATCGGTGATGATCCTCATTCGAATCAACTTATCCTTTATTGGAGAACTTGGAGTAGTAATTGTGCCTGAAAATAAGCTTTTCGCGTTTGATGGTGAAAAAACAGTTTCCCCCACGTCACTAAAATCACCATCGCCATTGTAATCAATATAAACACGTAACCATTGATCGTTATATGCCCCTGTTGATATAGAAATAGGATATGCCTTAGAAACATCTAAATAAGTAAGCTTGGAACACGTATAGTCCTGATAAACAGCATCATCATAAGCTGTTTTTGAAGATATAGTCCCAAAAATAAGGTTGGAAATTCCGATATCGTTAGCCGGAGCAGCTGATCTCGAAAAAGTTCCACAAATTAAATTAGGCTTAGTTAAGACGGTAATGAATACATCTTCTGTTTTCGTAGTGCCTGTTCCAAGAGAATTACTAGTTACCAAAGTAGCTTTATATTTACCCGCAGTCGCATAAGAAACAACTGGATTTTGAAGTGATGATGTAGCAGGATTCCCTCCTTCGAATGTCCAAGACCAAGCAGTTGGATTTAATTTTGATAAATCCAAAAAAGCAACCGATGATCCGGAGCAGATAGTGTTTAAATTTGAGCTAAAAAGAGATAGCGGAGAGCCCGTTACGGACATAGTAAGTTGTTCAGAATTTGTCGGTGAACTCGTTACACCTGACAAATTAGAGATTAGTGTACAATATATTTTATCTCCATTTAATAACGTACTTGAAGAAAACGTTGAATTTTGTTGACCTACAATTTCTTCACCATTTATAAACCACTTGTAAACTGGGCTAAGGCCTCCATTAATAGGATTAGCAGTAAAAGTTACTGAAGAACCGTACGTAATGATAGTTGAAGGAGATGCGCTAATTGAGACTGAAGCTGCTTTACTTGAGATAAATACAGTATAATCTTCTACATCACCTACGAATAGCGCCGAGCTACATCCTACTTCTTGAGACGTAAGTGTTTCAGCATCACCAATTACCCTCATTCGCAATGGAGTGTCTTTTACAGTATTAATAGGTATGGTAATGGATGACGTAAGATTGCTCGTTGTATTTTTAATAATTGAGCCTGCGTAAATCTTTTCAGAGATATCAAAAACAGCATTATTATTATAATCAATGTATATTTCTACTACTTCACTATAATTTGGACCCGCCCTCAAACTTATTGACAAAGGATAATTTCCACCCGCTTTTAACCAAGTAGACTTAGCACAAGAAAAATCTGTATGAGCTGCATTAATATATGAACTTGTGGTGTTATTAATGGAACCAAAAGTTACGTTAGATATACAATGCCAATAATTACCTACATTGGTAGATGTTGGAATACATGCCACTTTGGGACTAGAACCAACACTAAAAACACCTTTTTTAACAGAAGTAAATTTACCTAAACTAGTTGTAATCTCAAGTGTTACATCATAAATACCAGGAGTAGATAAGGTAAAGCTAGGTGTTTGTTCAGAAGAAGTCAACATTGTTGCACCACTAGTCAAAATCCAATTATGTGAAATATTAGACCACGAAGTACCACTTATATATGTATTAGGGATACAAGTAGACCTATCAAAAAGAATTATTTTGTCGGCGGTACAGACAAAATCAGATGAAGCTGCAAAATCGACATTAGGGTTAGAAACAGGAGCCAACGAAAGATTTCCGTTTTCCTCTAAAAAAGATTTTCTCTGGGTTGTGAGGGCTGCTAAAACCCTTGTTTTTTGACCTGCAGTAAAAAGATTTGCACAACTACTCGACGAATAATCCATGTAATTATGAATAAATAATTCAGTACTACTGTTATTATCACATGCATTTACACCACTAACACAATTACTTGAACTTCTTTTATGAGGTGGAGTGTCGCATACCTTATCGCCTTCAGAGCTACAATTTGAGTTTGAAGGGCAAGTAGCTCCAGTGCCGTCCCCTTCAAAAGTATGGTATAAATTAAATGCATGTCCTAGTTCGTGAGCAGTAGTAGTCTCTTTTTCTTTTTTAAACGAATTAACCAAAATAACAGCACCATCATTAGAAGCCCCATGACTCGATGCAAAAAAAGCATACCCTTGAATACCAGCACCACCATTATTATTGTCAATCTCTGAAACAAGCCAAATGTTGTAATAACGAGCTTGATTCCAAGAAATCAACGATTTTAAACTCGCATCGGTAATTCCACTTGATTCAAGTTTAACTCCATCAGACATATAACTCGCATTAGAAGTCATGTCAAATCGATTAATCCCATTTGTACACATTCCATTAGGATCTCGGATAGCCAATGAAAATTCAATCGTAATATCAACACCATTACCATCCCCTTTTGATCCAGGGATTTTTCTGTATAATTCATTAAGGTTTTTTATCGCATTCTTAATCTCCTGATCAGAAATAGAAGTAATCGAATTACCGGTTTCCATTACATGAACAACAATTGGAACTTTATATACCGCTCGTTTTAATGAAGAAACCTGAAAAGAACTCATTTTTTTCTCAAATTCGATTAAGTTTAACTTATAACTAGAATCAGTTAACAGTAATTGCTTATGAATACCCTCAAAACCACATGTATTTTGAGCATAATTAAAATTTGACAAACAAAAGATAAGGAGAAATAAAAAAAATGGTTTAAACATCGCAGTAATAATTAATCAAAATGAATTGGAAATATAATAATAAAAAAGATTTCTAATTAAAAAAGCATACTCTAAAAATAAAGAAATAATTTTAAACAATGATAGTCAACTGCTTAACCCTAAATATCCCGTTTTATATTACTGTCTAAAGACGAATAAAATGACGATAAACTACCAATAAACAAAGGGTAAATAGCCGTAAAAAAAGCACAATTAACAACTTAATAACTCCAAATCGTTAAAAATAGTGTAACTTGACATCCGATATGAAATTTACAGAATTAGCACTAAATGAGCAATTGCTTGAAGCAATCTCACACATGGGATTTGAAAACATGACTCCCATACAAGCACTAGCTATCCCTAAGATATTAGAAAATAAAGATTTAATAGCGTGCGCTCAAACAGGAACGGGTAAAACAGCTGCTTTTATTTTACCAATATTAAATAAATTGGTAGGTAAGGAAGATTGTACCATTGACACATTAATTATTGTTCCCACGCGTGAACTAGCAATTCAAATCGAACAAGAAATTCAGGGATTGTCCTATTTTATTTCGGTTGGCTCCCATGCAATATATGGAGGAGGAGATGGAAAAGATTGGGAAATTCAAAAAGATGCGCTTAAAAATGGAACTGACATCATTGTAGCTACACCTGGTAAATTACTATCTCATTTAAAAATGGGTTACGTAAATTTTAAACACCTTACACATTTAGTTCTTGATGAAGCGGACAAAATGTTGGATATGGGCTTTACTGAAGACCTAGAGCAAATATTCTCATTTTTACCTTCAAAAAAACAAACACTTTTATTTAGTGCGACAATGGCTCCAAAAATCAGGACCTTAGCGACTAAAATCCTTGACAATCCCGAAGAAATTACCTTGTCAATTTCTAAACCTGCACCTGGAGTTTCCCAAAATTTATATTTGACATTTGATAATCAGAAAATCCCGGTAATTAAGCACATACTAGAATCTCGACCAGAATATACGAGTATCATTATTTTCACATCTTCAAAAGCAAAAGTTTCCGAAATAGTGCAAGGATTAAGAAAAAATGGATTTAAATCTCAAGGAATATCGTCTAACCTTACTCAAGCTGAACGAGAAGAAGTGCTGATTGGTTTCCGTTCTAAACGCATCCGTATATTAGTGGCAACAGATGTAATGAGCAGAGGTATTGATATTAAAGAAATTAACATGGTTATCAATTTCGATGCACCTCATGATGCAGAAGATTACGTTCACCGAATTGGTAGAACAGCAAGAGCAAATACAAAGGGAGAAGCTTATACTTTAATCAATGAAAAAGATATGTTGCGCATGCAAAATATTGAAAAATTAATTGAAGCAGAGATTCCTAGATGTATGCTCCCTGACGAAATAGGGCCAGGGCCAGAATGGAAAATCACAAAAGGAGGTAACAAAAAATTTAAATGGAAAAAAAAAGCGTAAAATGACTCACCGATGACCTATTCTAATATAAATCAATAAATTATAGGTATGTCGTGTTCGACTTCTCAATTCATAAATTAGTGCAAATTAAATCTATAGTTACGATTTGCAGATTTAATTTTCTTTACTATCTTTGCACCCCAAACGCTGTGTAAACAGTGCCGGTCCTATAGCTCATTCGGTTAGAGCAACTGACTCATAATCAGTAGGTGCTTGGTTCGATTCCAAGTGGGACCACTTTTAAAGCATAATAAAGCCTGTAATCATTTGATTTACAGGCTTTTTTTATTTTCAAAATATGTACAGGGTAAACATAAGGTAAACATTTTGTTTTTCTTCTCCATTTATACACTTTAATACTGTATTCATACAGTATCTATATTTGAACCTAATAGATAAATCTTACTACACTATTTTTATCAAGTCCTTTGAAAGAACAGAATTCATCTATTGTTATGTATTCCTCTTTTGATTTACCTAATTTCAATTTTATATCTCTTATTATCTTTCGGCAAGTGCTTTCACTTTGTCCTGTTATAAATTGAATATCCTTGGGGTAAATTACTACTCTCTTTAATTGTATATCTGACATATTCGGCGAAATTGTTTTAGAAATTCTTATTCTTTTGCAAGATACATATTAAATATCTAATTTAGACTTTAAATAATTGATAATGAAGTATATAGTTTCTTTTTCTTTCCTTTGTTTGTTTGTGACTTGTTTTAGTCAGAAAACATACAAAGTGATCAGTGTGCACGATGGTGATACATTTGAAATCATTAAAAATGGTAAAAAGCAATCTTGTAGAATCGCAAATATTGATGCTCCAGAACTCAAACAAAGTTTTGGCACTAATTCTCGTGATAGTCTTAGTAAGTTAATCT
>CAMDGH010000108.1 GCA_945897755.1 Chryseobacterium gleum
TATATTGGAAGGAAGAAGGGAACTGTTGATGACCGAAATAGAACACTAAAAAAACATCAAGACATAGTTACCTGTTTGAACTCGAAAATGAAAGTTGCTGACATTTGTCGCTTAACAGGAAAACATAGGGCAACTATTCAAAAGGTTAAATACCTATTATAGTTGAACAAAGAAATGTTCTAAAAAGATATTCAGAAAGGTGTTGATTGGCTTAAATAATAATATCCTAAAACAGGTTTCGATTCTTTTATAATTCTAAACTCCATCATCTCTTGAAAATAAGGTATATCGGCTTTTTGTTTGCTATTATTGAAGCCAATTAACTTTTCGGCAAGTTTTAAAAGTTCATCATTTGTTGGTGGATGCTGTTCATTCTCGTTATTTTCGACAAATTGAGATTTGGAAAGGTTTTTAGAGTTCTTTCTAAATAATCGCCAATCTTGTTTTATTAAAAAATCAGCAATATCTAATCCATTATTCCTTTCCTCATCGGAAGCATATTTTTCCAATAAATCCGAAAAGATAAATCGAGTATTTTTTAATTGTTTTTCATACTGCTTGGCTTTATCTTGCCATTCATCATAGGTGTTGCCATTTTTAGATAGGTCGGGGAAAACAATTACCCTTCGTCCTTCTAAAACTTTAAGTTTATCAAATGAAAAACTGCTTTTATTGTAAACTGCTAACCAAATAAGACTATTCTCTGATTCGGGTAATCCAAAATACAAAGCACCATAGATGGCTGTTTTTGGTGCTTCAACCAATGCAACAGGATTATTCCTGTAGGTACTCAAAAGGTGTTCTCCGAATAAGCAGGAAACGAATTTTTGTTGCTTTGAATATACTTCTAACCATTTGGGTAATGGAATATTATTTAGATTATAATGTTTAATAATTATTGAGTGTAAAAAATCAGTGCCTGTAGTATGGTTTTGTTCATCAAACTGTTTTACTTGAACTGCTCTAACATTGCCATTAACATCAATAAATGGGAATGTAATTGCTCCACACCTATAGCCCTTTGCAATTGTGCCTAAATTATATATCTGAATGATTTTTTCAACTTCATTACTTTCCAAAGGGAATCGTATCTTATGAATTAAGTTCTGAACGAATACATTCTTCTCATACCTATCATTTTCTAAAGTATATTGGAAGGTTTCATTATTAAAATAGGTCGGTTCGGGTTCGATTCTTATTTCTTTTTGGGAATTATTCTTGTGTTTATCGAACAATTCAAAATCACTACTTTTTTCTTGCTCCCAAATTGTTTTTGAATATCCCGTTTCTTTAGGTGTAATCCATTTACCACACTTATCTGAATTGTCACATCTTCCGTGATTTTCGGGTAAAACTTCTCCTGTTTCAATATCAATATAGCGTTGCCAGTGTTTTTTTGCTCGGCAAAAAGGGCAATCTATTTTTTGCACTTTATTAGATGCTAATATGTATCGGTGTACTGTCGTACTATTCGTATTCTTCGCACCGTGTACGATGGGTACGATGGGTACGAGTTTGTTTGAAAAATTATTCATTTACAGAACCTTTTTTTATCCATTTTCGCACTGCTCCCTCTGAAACGCCAAACTGTTTTGCGATTTGAATATTAGACATACCTTGTTTTTTAAGTTCCAATACTTCATTAATTCTGTTTTCTTGGTCTTTTTCGGTAATTTTTTTAAGATGCTCTCTTTCCGAAGAATAATCTAAAATTTCAAATCCAAGAAAATTTGTTGGTTTGTCAATTTGACAAACAATTACATTTTCAGCGTCATAAATCATTGATGTATATCGGGCTTTTAATTGTTTAAGATACCTTAATCCTGTTTCAATATTGCTCTGTCCTATTGCAAAACAAGTGTCAATGAAATTTGAAATCATTTTACTTCCACCCAAGTCATTTTGAGTAATAGGTCGGCTTAAATCCCTTTTGGGAGTATGAGCCAACGCTAAAATAGACAAGTTGTATTTGCTTTTTAATCCTTTTAGGTACTTCATTAATGGTAGTGCATCTTTAGACCGTTCTGTTTCATTCTTTAGCCAAGTAATGTTATCAATGATTAGTATTTTTGCATTTTTTTTAATAATACATTTCTCAAATGAATCATTGAGATATTCCTCAAAGGGTATTTCTAAAGGTATTTCCGAGTTCGGGTCTATTTCAATTCTAATAAAATTGTCATCAAAATTGTGATGGTTACAGAATGAATTATTTATCTCGTCTTTTTCTGAATACCTTGCTTCAAATTGTTTCATAGAAAGTTCAAAATCAAAATAAAGTACTACTTGTTTTGGGGCTTCTAATTTAAATCCCTTTACTTCTTTACCCCTGCTGATGCTATCGGCAATCTGAACTGAAAGTATTGATTTACCTAAATTAGTATCAGAAAAAAGCACACATATCTCTCCCTCGAACCAAAATTCACCAAATAACATTTTTGGAATTGGGGTTTTCTTTGACATTTCCATCCATTCATTTGCACATAATACTTTAAATAACCCTTTATCAGATTCATCATTATTTTGAGCCATTTCGGATAAATGGTTAATCCAAATACTTGGGTTTGTAAGTGGATTTTTTTGTTCGTCTTTATAATCTTTCATATCAAATTATCTTTTATTTGTTCGTTTCTTTCAGAATTAATAATTCCCGATTCGATGAATTGTAATACCGATTTCGTTGAATAAAATTTTCGACCTCTTTTTTTTGAGATTAAGAGGTGTTTTTCAACACCTCTTAAAGAATTTTCACTGTAACCGAACACTTGTTTTACCTGTGTTTTAGAGAGCCAAGATTCGGATATAGGATGAGTGCCTATTTTCGAAATTTGCAGACTCATTCCTTTCAATAATTGAAGGAGATTGAAATATTGTTTTTCTGTCATTTTATTATTTTTTAGATTTTAGAAAATCAAATACTTGTTGCTTGTTGTAATACACATACCCACCTAACTTTATGTGATTAGGGATGATTTTTTTGACAGTCCATTTACGTAAAGTTGGTAGGCTTATCTTCAATTCTTTAGCCATCTCTTCTCGAGAAATTAAATTAAAATCTTTTGGAATAATAGACTTTTCACCTTTTTCATTAGGTGAGTGAGAAATTGCTTCATTGATTAAATTCCTCAAATCATCCTCACTTAATTCAATGATACTTTCGTTAAGTTTAGAAAGTGTTTCCTTTAAATCAATTTCTGATTTATCATTAATCGACGATTTTAATGAATTTTCAATCAGTTCTTTTAGTTCACATACTTTTAAGTGAACGATACTTTGTGTTAATTTTCTTTTGCTTTTCATAATTAATTTTAATTAAATCAGGTTTAAACTTCCTTTGTTTCACAAATTTCAGGTTTTCCTTTTTTTAGTGCCTGTAAACTGTAATGGGTTTATAATCGGAATGTAATGGGAACGTAATCAAGTTGAGTATTATCTTTTTAAAAACGAGTTTAAATAATTGATATTCAACACCAAAAAAAATATTAACTTTTTTTAAAAAAAAAGTTAAAATATTTTTAGAGGCATAAAAAAAGGTGCATTAAGCACCTTTTATATATTATTCTCTTTTGTTAATTTTAATTGAAATAGTGCTTGTATTTCTCAAATACTACATGGTTTTCTAATTTCAAATATTTGAGAAAACTTCGTTCTGTTTTATGCGAACTAAAGACCATCAATGCTTGAGCAGGCATACCACTTAAAAATTTAAGCGTTATAAAAGTTCTACGACAAGTGTGTGAACTTACGAGTTCAAATTTTTCATAAATTGTTTCTATCAATACGCCCCCTATCTTTCGAGTAATAACAACTTGACTATTTATCCCTGCCTTTTTAGCCAATTCACGGATTTGTTTATTGAACTCCGTTAATTCTCCTTCGTAAATTGGAGGGATTCCATTTCTTTTACTAAGAATTGAACGGAATTTACTGCTGATTGGAATTTCTACCTTGTTTTTCTTATTGTTTTTAGTTTTATTAGGGTTTAAAGTCAGTTTATCGCCTACAATGTAATGAGGTTTTATTCTAATAAAATCCGAAAATCTTAAGGAAGTCTCAATTCCAATAATAAACAATTCGCGAATTAAGTTTTCCTTTTCAGTCAGTTTATCAAGATTGAAAATCGCATCAACCTCTTCTTGCTTTAAATAAATTGCATCAATCTCTTCCGTTTTGGTAATAATGTGTTTCATGTCAAACTTAGGAACATATTCATTAGAAAAGCACCAATTTAGAAATACTTTAAGATTTTTGAATTGTTTACCAACTGTATTAGTTGTCAATCCTTTTTCTCCTTTGGAGTTCTCTGCTTCGTAAGTTAAGTATTCATCAAGTAATTCAATAAAGCCATTGTGTTTTAATTTTAGGGAAGCAAAAGTTAACGTTTTTCCCCATCGTTTCTCCCCATTTACAAGATGTTTCCTAAGACTTTTATCATAATCACGGACATCACTAAATTGTTTCTTTTTGTATTCAACAAATTCTTCAAACAATTCCCAAAATCCTTTATTTTTATTCTGTAAGGTTGGTTTGATACGTTGATTCTCTATTTCCTGCTTTAACTCTTTTGGAGACGGTATTATACCATCCCTAAGAAAGTTTTGATGTACTTCACTAACCAATGAGTCTATTGTTTTTAATCGGTTATTGATTTCGCAGGCTTCGGGTTCATCTATTACCTCTCTAACTCTTTCCGCTTTAACATTCCAATGAGTAGGGAAAATTTGCTCACCTGTTGAAATTCTAATTCTATTTCCCGAATAGGAGAATGATAGCATTATTGAGGTCTTTCTTACTGCTTTAGGGTCACGGATGAAAAATTTAACTATTGCCATAAAATTTATTTATATTTGTTTACAAGTCAAAGGTAAAAAACTTATTAATGTGTCAAAGCGTTGTCACAAAAAGTTTAATTTATCTTTATTTATATAAATATATCTTTATTTTTGACTACGTAAAAAGGCTTTAAACAACTGATTAACAACATATATTAAAGCGTTTTGGTTAAGACTCGTTAAAATTGATAAAACAAACAACAGTCCCGTCCAGACCGCAAGAGTTAAAAGTTAAAGCCTTAGAGAAATCTAAGGCTTTTTTTGTTTACTATCTTTGTGAAAATAATTTTATGAAATACCTCCAACTAGCATCCCTCGGTAAAAGATCTTACCTCCGTTATAGTCTGACTT
>CAMDGH010000109.1 GCA_945897755.1 Chryseobacterium gleum
TTAAATTTTCTTACTTAAATACTACTAAAATTATAGGACATATATGATTTTATGTTTTATATTTGTGCTGTGAAACTTTAAAATTGGTAGAAGTATGAGAAAGAATATGTAAAGGTTAGCATGAATTAAAAGGGAGGCTAATGTAAAGCACTAGAAAAATTAAAAAAATAATAATTGAAAATATTGAGTAAAAAATGAAAAAAATATATAAAATAATAATACCAGTTCTGTTTGTTGGAAACTTCGTTTTCTCACAACAAGTAGTAAAAGGAAGTATTAAAGATGTGCGAGGTAGGGTCGTAACAGGAGCTAAAATTAATGTAAAAGGTACCGACGTAATTGTAGTATCTGATTCTTTGGGATACTTTACAATAAATACGAATGAACCATTGCCACTTTGGATCCAAGTGGAATCGAAAGGTTTTTTTGCAGAGCAAATTAAATTAAACCAAATTGCTGAAAATCCGATTAGCATTATTTTAAGTTCGGAAGTTGCTTTAGGGGAAGCGGTTGTTACTTCAAGAAGAAGACAAGAAGTTGCGCAAGATATTCCAATTCCTATCACAGTAATCGGTGGTCAAAGAGCAGAAGATGCTGGTGCATTTAATGTAAATAGATTGAAAGAATTAGTACCTTCTGTACAGTTATATTCTTCCAATGCACGTAATACAACATTGAATATTCGTGGTTTAGGTTCTACGTTTGGTTTAACCAATGATGGTATTGATCCGGGTGTAGGTTTCTATATTGATGGCGTATACCATGCTCGTCCAGCGGTAACAGCATTAGATTTTGTGGATGTAGATCAAATTGAGATTTTAAGAGGTCCACAAGGAACATTATTTGGTAAAAATACGACGGCAGGTGCTTTCAATATTACAACAAAAAAACCAAGTGAAATTCCAGGTGCAAAAGTGGAACTTTCCTATGGTAACTACAACTATTTACAAGCAAAAGCTTCTGTAACAGGTAAGGTTGCTAAAAACTTATCTACGCGTATTTCTTTCAGTGGGACACAGCGTTCAGGTACAATTTTCAACGTAAATGATCAACAACGTTACAATGGTTTGAATAATATTGGTGTTAAAGGTCAATTATATTGGACGCCAACCGAGAAATTATCATTCCAATTAATCGGAGATTATAATAACCAAAAACCGGATGGTTCTTCGTTAGTTGTTGCTGGTATCACAAAAACTAAAAGAAGTGCTTACCGTCAATACGATGCAATTATTAAAGATTTGGGATATGAACTTCCTGTTGTAGATCCATTTGCACGTAAAATTTATACAAACACGCCATACCGTCATGATCAAGATTTAGGTGGTGTTTCTTTAAATGGTGAGTATAAAATTGGAAAAGGAACATTAACTTCAACTACTGCTTGGAGATTTTGGAACTGGGATCCAGTGAATGACCGTGATTTTACGCAAGTTGCTGCTTTAACAAAATCTCAAGCACCATCGCATCATGAACAATTTTCTCAAGAATTAAGATATTCTGGAAATATTTTGGATAAATTATCCGGAGTAGTTGGGGTTTACTATTTAAATCAAAACTTAACAGCTTCACCATATCATGAAGAAGAAGTTGGTCCAGATCAATGGAGATTCCAAGCTTCGGATAAAATTAAAGATTCTTTGTTAATCAAAATCGAAAACAGACAATTGTTAAATGGCTATGGTATTAGAACTTATTCTAAATTAAACACACAAAGTTCAGCTGCATATGGTCAATTAGATTGGGATGTATTTAAAGGATTACACTTAATCGGAGGTCTTCGTTTTAACTACGATAAAAAAGATCTAGATTACAGAAGAGAAACGTATGGTGGACTTCAAACTACGAATGCGAAATTGTTAGCAATTAAAAATGCAGTGTATTCTAATCAAGCATTTACTGCGAATACAGAAAACACGAATTTGTCTGGAAACTTAACGTTAGCGTACAAATTGAACGAAAAGTTTAATGCGTATGCTACGTATTCTAGTGCTTATAAACCAGTTGGTTTGAATTTAGGTGGTTTACCTACAGTGAAAGTTTCTGGAAAGGATGTTGCAGATTCGTCATTAGCAGTTATCAAACCAGAATTCGTTCAACATGTTGAATTTGGTGTGAAAACAAGACCTGTAGATGGTTTAATCTTAAATGTAAGTGCTTATAATACGGACATTAAAGATTACCAAACAAATGTTCAATCTCCAGAATTAGGTGTGAATAGAGGGTACCTTGCAAATGCAGAGAAAGTAAATGTGAAAGGATTTGAAATTGATGCAAATTATAAATTGAAAAAGTTTTTATCTCTTAATGCAAGTGTTGCATATACAGATGGTAAATACGTAAAATTCACAAATGCACCACTTCCATTGGAAGAAACAGGAGCAACTACGATTGATCCAAAAACGAACAAACCTGTTCAACAAGCATTTAAAGATATCTCTGGAAGTGAATTACCAGGAATTTCTAAATGGAATCTAGCGTTAGGTGGTGAATTATCAACTGCTGGTAAATTATTTGAAAATGAAGGAAGATTCTTCATTGCAACAGATTTCTCTCACCGTTCAGCGTTTTCTTCAAGCGCAACACCTTCTACTGTGTTAAGAATCAATGGATATTCTATCATCAATGCACGTTTAGGATTTAAATCAGGACAATACTCTGTGTTTATCTGGTCTAGAAACCTAGCTAATACAAACTACTTTGAGCAATTACAAGCTGCTGCTGGTAACTCTGGATTGTATGCAGGTGTATTAGGAGATCCAAGAACATATGGTGCTACATTTAGATTTAACTTCTAATAAATGTACAACTAACTTACAGGTATAAAATAAGTTATATATAAACAAAAACGCCACGCTATTTATAGTGTGGCGTTTTTGTATTGATGTAATTGGGTTTGATTATTTACAATAAATCACGCATCAACATACGCGTTGTGTGCTTTGTTTGTTGTGTTAGGATGATTTCTTTGTCTAAAATGACACGTTGAATTGTTTCTTGATCATAATGACGAATGGTCACTAATTCTAAATCTTCCTGAAAGGTAACTGTATATGCTTGCTCAAATTCTTTTGTAAGAATATCTAAGAGGCCTTTTTTATTATCAATCACAAAATCAAAACTAATAGCTGAATTTTGCATTAGATTAATGTGTGCATGAACTGAGGATATGGTGTTGAATATTTGACTTAATTTTTCTTCTGCAATAAATGAAAAATCCTTTGGTGTAATGCTAATCATCAATTGATTCATTTTAAAGATAAAGGAAGGAATAAGAGTGTCATCTTGTATTTCCGCGTCTATGATGGTGCCTTGTAGTGTAGGATTGACAAACGATTTCACATACAATGGAATGTTTTTGTTTTGAAGTGGTTTGATTGTTTTTGGATGGATTACATTCGCGCCATAATATGCCAATTCAATTGCTTCTTGAAACGAAATATGTGGTAGTTGAATTGTCTCGTCAAACCATTTTGGATCGGCATTTAACATACCTGGAACATCTTTCCAAATGGTTAAACTCTCCGCATTTAATGTATAAGCAAAGATGGCTGCAGAATAATCAGAACCTTCGCGACCAAGGGTTGTGGTAAAACCTTCACGGGTACTTCCTATAAATCCCTGTGTGATAAAAATGGAAGTGTTTTTTTCAATTTCAGTAAATTTTGTTTGAATAAGTTCGTTGGTTTTATACCATTGTACTTCTCCTTGCTTATAGTTTGCATTTGTACGAATAAGTTCTTTTGCATTTAACCAGGTTACACTGCTCACGTTTTCTGCTAAATACGCTTCTACAATTTTGGAACTAATCATTTCTCCAATGGATACAATTTGGTCATATTCATACTCCTCATTTTCTGAAAATGGTTTGTGTATTTTTTCATTTAGATAGACAAATTGTTGTTCTAAAAAATCTAGTGTTACATTTAAACGTACGGTTAATAATTCGGTAGCAATTTGGATGTGTGTTCGATAGAGTAGGTCGACTAAATAACGAAAAGATACCTGATTATTGGTTTTCAATGCATCTACTATTTCTTCAAGTTGATTGGTTGTTTTTCCAATTGCTGAAACAATTACACCTTTCTTTACGTGTTTGTCTGCTAAAATGATAGTTACTACATTTTTTATCCCTTGTGCATTTTTTAAAGAGGCACCACCAAATTTGTATATTCTCATATTTATACTATTAATTCTACAATATTAGTAGATAATATTCTATTTTACACTAATTTTTAACAAGTTTTTTTTTCTTTTTTAATCCTTTTTATTTACTTATTCTTCTTATTTTTTATTTATATTATTGATAATTAAATATTTAATATTTTATCTCCTATTAAATCCATGGATATTTAGAAATTAATTTGTTTTTTTCTTGTGTAATTAAAATATCGGTTATATTTTTGTCCTGTTGTTAGAAAAAAAAATGTTATTATAAACATTCAAATAAACCCAAAATTGTAAAAATGGCAATATTTAGAGAAGGAATTCAAAATTTAAACTCAATTCATACTAAATCGATAGTAGAAAAAGATATCATCGAACTAGGAAAAAAAATTGAATTGTTTAAAGATGGAAAGATTTCAGATGATAAGTTCAGAGCATTGCGTTTAGCACGTGGTGTGTATGGACAACGTCAACAAGGTGTACAAATGATTCGTATTAAATTACCTTTTGGTAAAGTAACTACGAAACAATTGCGTCGTATCTCGGATGTTTCAGATGAATACAGTACTGGGAAGTTACACATAACAACCCGTCAAGATATACAAATACATTATGTCAGTTTGGATCGTACACCTGCCTTATGGGAAGAGTTAGAAAAAGACGACGTTACCCTTCGGGAAGCATGTGGTAACACAGTTCGAAATGTCACAGCTAGTTCCACGGCAGGTATTGATCCTTCTGAACCTTTTGATGTTTCACCGTATGCAGATTTAGTGTTTCGTTATTTCTTGCGTAAACCATTCGGTCAAGAATTAGGACGTAAAATTAAAATTGCATTCAGTGGAAATGACTCCGACGATGCGTTTGCTTTTATCCATGATTTCGGATTTATTCCTAAAATTGAAAATGCGGTAAAAGGATTTAAAGTACTTGTTGCTGGTGGTTTAGGTGCACAACCGCTATTGGC
>CAMDGH010000110.1 GCA_945897755.1 Chryseobacterium gleum
CATACGCTAATCGATGGTTTTTTGGATTAATACGAAGACCGGCACCCAAAGTGAGTGTATGGTGTATTTTAGAAAAAAAATCTGAATCATTATTTTTTGTTGCACTAAAAAAATCTCCTCCGGTTCCTTCCAGTCCTCTCGTATAATTATATCCATAACCAACTTGTGTAGCAATAGAAAATGCTTTGTATTTGAGTAAATCTACACCTACTTTAAGTCCTACTACCGTATTTCTAAAAAATACATCTGGAACGTCTGTAATTCCTAAAGATGTATATTCTCCATTCAGTATATATGGATTGAATCGCAACTTGTTTTTCCAATAGGATTGTTGGTATCCTATTTCGTAATAAAATCCTGCCCCTGATTGAATAGCTTCAACAAATCCAATACCTAAAGCAGTTGTTAGCGATTTATTACTAAACTTAGTAAGCGAATCTTGTGCGTTTATAATTGAGAACACAAGGTTTATTGTTAATATCATAAATATTTTTTTCATTTTCCCCACTTTTTATTTAATCAATAAATATAACAAAAATCATTAGATTGACGGAAATGTTATAAATTCCGTCAGTTGATTGACGGAATTCATTTTTTTATTTCCAATCTTAGTTAGGTTGCAATTCTTTAAAATTAACCGTCTTTCATCTTTTTTCTTAAAATCGTTCTTCTAATTCAAATTATATCGTAATATTGCAATATAGTTTTAAAACGATATGGGAATTACAAAATCAGAACATTTTACAGATAATCAAAATGAATTGGCAAATTTGTTAAAGGCATTAGGTCACCCAGCACGTGTTGCAATTGTGGAGTACTTGATTCAACACAAACAATGTATATGCGGAGATATCGTAAATGAGTTACCCTTATCGCAAGCAACCATCTCTCAGCATTTGCGTGAATTAAAACAAGTGGGAATTATTCAAGGAAACATCGAAGGAAATTCGATTTGTTACTGTTTGAATCCGCAGGTATTTCAACAAATCAAACAATTCATAGGGATTGTTATAGAATCTGTAATGAAAAATAAATGTTGTTAATTGAGACATGAGACATTAGACTTGATTTAGTTTTTTGTCTGATGTCTAACGTCTAAAATCTAAAAAAAAATGAAATTATCAGAAGTTAAAAAAAGTTTAGAAAACGTACACGAAGTTCGTTTCATATTGCCTAATGGATCATTTGTTCCTTTACATTTCCACGTAACAGAAGTGGGAGTAATTACGAAGAACTTTATCGATTGTGGAGGAATTGTTCGTGAAGAAAAAGTGGTTAATTTTCAATTGTGGGAAGCGAATGATTTTGACCATCGATTGGCACCTCAAAAGTTGAAGGACATCATCGAATTGTCTGAAAAAGTATTGAACCTTCAAGATGGTGAAGTAGAAGTGGAGTACCAACAAGAAACAATCGGTAAATTCCATTTGGGATTTGATGGGGTGAATTTCTTATTGGAAGTAACACAAACAAATTGTTTAGCACAGGATAAATGCGGAATTCCAATAGAAAAGTTGAAACTAAATTTAGCTGAATTGAATAAACCTATGACTACATGTACTCCGGGGGGAGCTTGTTGTTAATCGAGATATTAGACCTGAGACACCAGCCCTGAATGAAGTTTTGTCTCATGTCTGAAGTCTAAAGTCTTAAATATATGAATACAAAAGTTAAAAACGCTTGCGATGAACTTTCACGACAATTTGATGCAATCTTACCAGAGCGAAAACAGCTACTAGCGAAGATTTCGAATTACATCCAACAAAAGAAAGATGTAAATCAAGCAATTCAGTTGGTTTATGTTTGCACACATAATTCGCGTCGTAGTCACTTCGGACAAATATGGGGAGCGGTTGCAGCGGAATATTATGGGGTAAATAATGTACGTACTTTTTCTGGAGGTACCGAGTCAACTGCTTTTAATCCGAATGCGATTCATGCGCTAAATGGATTGGGATTCGAAATTACTACTACGGATTTATCTTCAAATCCAAAATATGAAGTGGATTTCGGTGGTTCAAAAGCCAGTATTTGTTTTTCAAAAGTATATGATGATGCAAGTAATCCAACATCTAATTTCGCTGCGATCATGACGTGTGATGATGCAGAAGAAAATTGTCCTTTCATACCTGGAGTTGAATTGCGTATTGGAACCACCTATGAGGACCCGAAGGCTTTTGATGGGACTGAACTTCAAGAAGAGAAATATATCGAAAGATCTTTGCAAATAGGATTGGAAACATTGTATGTTTTCTCGAAAATTAACTAAGTCGAATAAATGGATAAAGTAGTTTTTAGTTTTTTCGTAGTATTTGTGTTGACTTCGACGAAGATTTTAGGACAATCAATTACAATGGGTGGTATATTCCCAACGATAGATCATTCAGGTAGTATTAATAACAAGGTTGATTATGGGTTGTATTATTTTGTTGCATTACCTATGTTTAACTTTAAGAATCCTTCTATTTCAACAGATGCTTATTTTCATTTGTTGTATTTAGAACAATCCTTTACGTATAAAAAAAGTGAGAAACTTTCATTTACTGGAAGTTATCTTTACCAACGCACGAATGTAACGACTTCGAACTCTGTTAATGAAAATAGAATTTATATACAATCTAAATACAAGCATACTTTGAATAAAAGTAGTATTTCACATCGTTTTCGTTTCGATGGCCGATTTATACAAAACAGGAATACAAATACTTATCCTTTTACAAATCGCTTACGGTATCAATTAGGTTTTGAAAAACAAATTACAGATAAATCCTACGTTTCAGGATATGAAGAATTATTTTTTAGTACGACCAAAAATACAATGCCAATCTATAATGAAAACTGGGCATACCTTGGGTTTGGAAGAAAATTAAACGAACGGAATAACATTGAATTAGGAGCATTGTATGTAACCTGGAACATCGGAAAAAACACTTGGTTCAATCAATATTACCTTCAATTTAGTTGGGTAAATCACATTAATTTTTCAAAATAAATATGAAAACAATTTTTTCAAAACAAAATCAAAGTAAATACCTTGCCGAAATCATCGGAACTTTTGTTTTAGTATTTTGTTGCACTGGGGTTATTATTTTTAACCAACTTTCAGGTGGAACAGTTATTGGTCATTTGGGGATTTCTATTACTACTGGTTTGACTGTTGCAGCAATGATTTACACCGTAGGAGATATATCAGGAGCGCACATGAATCCAATGGTCACATTTGCATTTTATCTAGCGAAAGATTTTCCAGCTAAACAAATTTTTCCATATGTTGTGGCTCAGGGAATAGGAACATTATTGGCAAGTTTTACTTTAAAAATGCTATTTCCAAATTCTCAAACTTTAGGGGAAACCATGCCTAGTATCCCCGCTACTAGTGCGTTTGTGTTGGAAATCATCTTAGCATTTATTTTGGTGTTTGTGATTTTACACGTAGCAAAAGGAAGTAAAGAGCAAGGAATGTTTGCTGGAATTGCAATTGGTTCGACTGTTTTATTGGAAGTTCTTTTTGCAGGTCCAATCTGTGGGGCATCCATGAATCCAATACGATCCATCATACCAGCATTGATTTCTGGAAAGCTAGAACACCAATGGGTGTATTTGACAGCGCCTTTTGTAGGGGCTATATTGGCAGTTTATAGTTGGAGAATTCTTAAGAGAAATTAATTCTGTAATTTACCTTAACACGAAGTGCAAAAAGGCACTAAGACACACAAAGAAATACTTGGTTAGTCACAGAGTTTCTCAAAGTCAATCCTTTGTGGGCAAAGTATTATTCTTAGAGTGCTTTGTGAAAATTTTAGTGCCTCCGTGTTGAATTTTTTTATGATTTGATTTTGATAAATTAACAGTAAAATAATTTTTATTAATAGTAATACTATTACATTTGTAGGTAAAACTATGAATATGCAACATCCTGTATTACAAATTTCAGTTCAGAAAACGCTTTTTTTGAAAGATCCAACAAGTTCAACCGTTGGTAAATCCGTCTTGGAGCATGGTTTAATTTTGTTGTCTGAAATCGGTTTGGAAGATTTTACATTTAAAAAATTAGCAGCTAAAATAGCTTCTACGGAGAGTACAATTTACCGTTACTTTGAAAATAAACATCAATTTCTTTCTTATTTGTTCAATTTTTATTGGGCGTGGGTGGATGTAAATATAGCTTTTGCAACAACAAATATTGAAGATCCTAAAGATCGGTTACGACGTATTATTCGATTAATTTCTACAAAAGTGAGTAATGATGTACGAACTCCATTCATCGATGAGGCTTTATTACAAGATGTTATTGCTTTAGAATCTTCGAAAACATTTCTCTCTAAAAAAGTAGACGAAGAAAATAAGGCAGGTTATTTTTTACAATACAAAAAATTAGTTGATCGTGTAGCTAAAATAATCCTTGAAATTAACCCAACGTATGCATATCCAAATGCGTTAACATCTACAATTTTAGAAAGTTCATTTCATCAGCGTTTTTTTAGTGTTCATTTACCAAGACTTACGAATGAAATGGATATTGATGAGCGTTTAGAAGATTTTTTATTGGATTTATGTTTAAAAACTATTGCAAAAAATGGAAAATAAATCAACTTTAAAGCCTTTTCAACGTCTTTTAAGACTGTTGAATGTGGATCGGAAAGATATTTCGCATATCTATTTCTATTCTTTTTTTGTGGGAATTACTAATTTAACATTACCTCTTGGTATTCAAGCGATTGTAAATATGATTCAGTTGGGTAGCATCTCTGCATCCTGGATTGTTTTAATAGCACTTGTGGTAATAGGGATACTTTTTTCTGGATTGTTACAATTTATACAATTACGTATAACAGAAACATTACAACAGAAAATATTTGTGCGTTCTTCGTTTGAATTTGCCTATCGTATTCCTCGTTTTGAAACACATTTAATGTCAGATACGTACACTCCTGAATTGATGAATCGCTTTTTTGATACGATTACCCTTCAAAAAGGGATTCCAAAATTATTAATCGATTTTTCTGCTTCTATCTTACAATTACTTTTTGGGTTGATCTTACTTTCTTTTTACCATTCATTTTTTATCATTTTTAGTCTTTTCTTATTGTCTGCTCTAATAATTGCGCTTTATCTTACAGGTAA
>CAMDGH010000111.1 GCA_945897755.1 Chryseobacterium gleum
CATACAAAGGTTGAACTATTTCAGAATGGTAAATGGTTAAAAACGTGGTATGTTGGTTTTTCTACGCAGGATCATTATGGTACTTATATGTTATTAGAGACTCCTAATGAGAAAAGCGATTTGCCTGTCATTATGAAGGTGAAGGGTCAGAATGGTATTATTGAGCCTCGTTTTTTTGCAGATCACAGAAGATGGGTATGTTCTTCCATTTTTACGCTTTCCTTAGATGAGATTTTAAGTGTTAAAGTGAAGTTTTCAGATGTTCCTTCGAGAAGTTTTAGTGTTTCAAAAAATAAAACAAATTATGAGGTTATTCAAAATGGAATGAAACTTCCTGTGTTGGATACTTTAATGGTTATTCAATATTTAAATAATTATAAAAAAATTCATTTTGAGGTTGCTAATTTTGAATTAAACAAAGAGCAACAAGATAGTTTGAAAAAAGCAAAATCGTTCTGTTCGCTAACAGTCAATTCTATATCAGGCGTTTCAACATCTTTAAAAATGTATAGAATACCAGCTGTAAATTCAACGATTAATAATTTTGGCGATTCTGTTTCATATAATCCGGATAGATTCTGGTGTTTACTTCCATCTGGCGAATTTGTTAAATGCCAGTATTTTGTTTTTGACCCGCTGCTTATGGGGCATCTCTATTTTGGACGTAAATTATAAAGCATGAAATTTCTAATGAGAAAATGGAATTATTAATCCGTAATAAAATGTATATTTGCCCATAAAAATTTATATAAATGAATTTCATAGTATCAAGTAATATCTTATTTAAGCATTTACAAAACCTTACAGGAGTATTAACTACAAATAATTCGTTGCCAATTCTCGATAATTTTTTATTTGAGATTTTAGATGATGAATTGGTTGTATCTGCTTCTGATTCAGAAACAACGATTCACACGCGCTTTAATGTTGAATCAAAAGAATTAGGTAAAGTATGTATTCCTGCTAAAACTTTATTAGATATATTAAAAAACTTACCTGACCAACCATGTACTTTTTCAATTTCTGATTCGACTTTTATGGTTGAGTTAACTTATGATAATGGTAAAGCTCAGATGGCTGGTATTAATGGGTTAGAATATCCAAATTCGCCAAAAGTAAATAGTATAAATTCTATTGTTTTGGATGGTGATATTCTTTTGAAAGCAATTAATAAAACTATTTTCGCTTCTGGAAATGATGATTTAAGGCCGGTTATGTCTGGTGTTTATTGTCAGTTTTCTGCTTCGGAAATGATTTTTGTAGCTACTGATGCTCATAAGTTGGTTAGATATAAGCGAACTGATATAGTATCAGATGTAAATGGATCTTTTATATTGCCAAAAAAACCACTTAATGTGTTGAAATCATCGATACGAAGTGGCGAACAAGTGAAAATTGATTTTAACGAATCAAATGCTGTTTTCTCTTTTTCTGACATTATGCTTACCTGTAGATTAGTAGATGGTAAGTATCCAAACTACGAAGCTGTTATTCCAAAAGAAAATCCGAATGTATTATTAGTAGATCGTCTTCATTTTTTAAGCTGCATGAAGCGAGTATATATTTTTTCTAATAAGTCTACGCATTTAATTAAACTCAAAATTACCGGTTCAGAATTAGCGATGTCTTCAGAAGACATCGATTTTTCCAATGAAGCTTATGAGCGTTTAACTTGTAATTATAGCGGAGATGATATGGAAATCGGGTTTAATGGAAAGTTTTTAATGGAGATGTTGTCTAATTTAGATGCGACTAATGTTGAAATTCAAATGAGTGTTCCTAGTAGGGCTGGATTATTGGTTCCTTCAAATCACGAAAATGAACACGAAGATATATTGATGCTGGTTATGCCTGTTATTTTAAATCGTTAATTTTTTAAAAACCATCTGAAGGTGGTTTTCACTTATAATGTAAGATATGAATCAAATTACGTATGCAAGTATTGAAAAAGCAATTGCGATTATTGATAATTTAGACGATGATGGTTTAGAGCTTATTTCCGAAAAATACGCATTACAGCAACCTATCTTAATAGGGTATGCAATGAGTGCTGCTACTGAATATGAAAATGAGGTGCTTGAAGGGTATGTCATTTATTATTTTTGCATTTTAATGGAATCGTTTAATCAGCAAGGTTTATTGTTGGATTTACTTACTGAGGAAATAATCGATGCATTTGAAGAGCCTTACTTTGAAATGCTTGACTCTTACTTTGATAATGAGGATGAAGAGGTATTAGATGGATTTTGTGATCAACCAAATTTATCGAGTTTCATGACTATGGAGGTTAGCGAAGAAGATGAGGATGGTACTTGTATGGATGATGATACGTCACAACAGTTATTTATTGTTTCAATTGCAATGATTTCTTTACTAAATAGATTGATTAAAGTTTGATGTCACCACATCAAATCGTGGAATTAATGATTAAATCCGATTCATTTAGTCAATTCCTTAATATAGAGGTTGTTGAAGCTTCTTTAGGTTTTTCTGTGTTAAAGTTACATGTTCATGAAGGACTATTAAATGGGTTTCATATTGCCCATGGTGGTGTTTCATTTGCATTGGCTGATTCTTGCTTGGCTTTTGCTGCTAATTCTTATGGTTATAAAGCGGTAAGCATAGAATCATCTATTTCACATTTAAAAAAAGTCTGTTTAAACGATACCTTGATTGTAACTTCAGAAGAAATTCGTAAGGGTAAATCGATCGGTGTTTACCAGGTAAAGGTTGAAAATCAATTTTTAGAACTTGTTGCTCATTTTAAAGGGACTGTTCATTTCTTGCCAGATATGTGGTAATTATTTTTTGGTATAAAATATAATATTCTCGGTTTTTTTCTTTTTAAAAATGTTAACTTAGTTGAATTGAATATAAATTCAATCATTTAAACGAACATTGAATGAATAGAAGTATAAAAAAAATAGCTGTTCTTGGATCTGGTGTTATGGGATCAAGAATTGCATGTCACTTTGCAAATATTGGATGTGAAGTTATTTTACTAGATATAGTTCCTTTTAAATTATCTGAAAAAGAAGCGCAATTAAAGCAAACTATTGAATCTCCGATAGTGAGGAATAGAATAGTGAATGATTCTTTATCGTTTGCTGTAAAGTCTAATCCTTCACCTTTGTATCTGAAATCAAATGCTTCACTAATTCAAACAGGTAATTTTGATGATGATTTACATTTAATTACTTCATGCGATTGGATTATTGAAGTTATTGTAGAGCGTTTGGAGATTAAACAACAGTTATTTGAAAAAATTGAGAAATTTAGAAAGCCAGGTACAATTGTATCTTCCAATACTTCTGGAATACCAATTCATTTAATGTTAGAAGGTAGGACTGAAGATTTTCAAGTGCATTTTTGTGGAACGCATTTTTTTAACCCTCCTAGGTATTTACAATTATTAGAAATTATCCCAACTTCTAAGACTAAAGATGACGTCATTTCTTTTCTAATGGATTTTGGAAGCCGATTTTTAGGAAAGAAAACGGTATTGTGTAAGGATACTCCTGCATTTATCGCAAATAGAGTAGGGGTTTACTCCATCATGTCGCTTTTCCATTTAGTGGAAGAAATGGGCTTAACTGTTGAAGAAGTAGATAAATTGACTGGCCCAGTTTTAGGACGACCAAAGTCTGCAACTTTCAGAACCTGTGATGTTGTTGGATTAGATACGTTGGTTCATGTGGCTAATGGTTTGATAAGTAATTGTTTGCAGGACGAAGAAAATAAGAAGTTTCAACTTCCTAAATATGTTTCAACGATGGTTGAACATAATTGGTTAGGTTCAAAGTCAAAACAAGGATTCTATAAAAAAGGAACTAATGAAGAAGGTAAAAGTGAAATTTTTACATTAGACCTTTCGACGATGGAATATCGTTCTGCCATAAAAGCCAAATTCGGTTCATTAGAAGCTGTAAAATCGGTAGATGATTTACGAAAAAGAACTAAAATACTATTTGAATCTAAAGATAAAGCGGGAGAGTTTTACAGAAAATTGTTTGGAGGTTTGTTTGCATACGTTTCAAATCGTATTCCTGAGATTTCAGATCAGATTTATAAAATTGATGATGCTTTAAAAGCTGGATTCGGTTGGGAATTAGGTCCTTTTGAGACATGGGATGTAATTGGCGTAGAGGCAGGTTTGAAATTGATTGAAGATGCTGGTTGTAAAGTAGCTCCATGGGTAGTAGATTTTGTAAAAACAGGTCAAAAAACATTTTATACACAGTGCGAAGGAAAAAAATATTTTTACAATCAGTTAGAAAAAGAAAATCAAGTAATTCCTGGGACAGAAGATCTAATTATACTCGATTCTTTACGAGAAACGCATACTGTATGGGAAAATTCAGATGTGTCTATCATTGATATTGGTGACGGGGTTTTAAATGTTGAATTTCACACGAAGATGAACACAATTGGTGGTGGTGTTGTTCAAGGGCTTCATAAAGCAATGGATTTAGCTGAAAATGAATACAGAGGAATGATCATTTATAATACAGGCCAAAACTTTTCTGCAGGAGCTAATGTGGGTATGATTTTTATGATGGCGGTTGAGCAAGAATTTGATGAGTTGAATTTCGCAATCAAGGCATTTCAGGATGTGATGATGCGCATACGTTATTGCAATGTACCTGTTGTTGTTGCTCCTCATAATATGGCTCTTGGTGGTAGTTGTGAAATGTCTATGCATGCAGATAAGGTTGTTGCTCATGCAGAATTATATATGGGGCTGGTGGAGTTTGGGGTTGGATTAATACCTGGAGGTGGTGGAACTAAAGAATTTGCTAAACGTCTTTCCGATGAATTACAAGCTGGAGATATTAAAATGAATCGCTTTAGAGATAAATTTTTAACCATTGGTCAGGCTAAGGTTTCTACTTCAGCTCATGAAGCATTTCAATTAGGTTACTTAAGGGAAGGGATTGATGAGGTTGTGGTAAGTAGAGATCATCAATTGTTGCGCGCTAAACATGCGTGTTTAGAGTTGGCGGATGCTGGTTATATTGCCCCTAAAAGAACTAAAAATATTACTGTG
>CAMDGH010000112.1 GCA_945897755.1 Chryseobacterium gleum
AGCTCGGGTTATTTTTTGTTTAGATACTTCTAAATAGTTTTTTATTTTTTGTACATCCCCTTTATATTGATCGTATAACACGATAAACCCAGCGACCTCTTCCGACGAAGATTCCTGCGTTTTTAGTTCTCGTATTTTTTCCGATAAAAAAGTTGGATAATCCAATAAGCGTATCAGTTCTGCTAAAGTTGCCATAGTAGGATTAAAATTAAGTTTTTCCACAAATAAATTAGTTTTTTGCGCGATAAACTTAACTTATTGCGTACTGTTTTTTCGCTGTAGTTTTGTTTTTCTGCAATTTCATTGTTTTTATATCCTGCCAAATGCAGTTGTAAAAGTTGTTGTTCTTCCAATGTTAATTTGAGCATACACACCCTTAAATGTTCTAATTCTTCCCGAGGTTTTTCATCGGTGAAAATCGGTATTGTTACATTTTTGTTACACAGTCTTAGTCTATTCTGTTCTAATTTGAGATGGTCTAAGGACCTGTACTTAATAATAGTCGATAGAAAAGCTTGAATGTCCCGAATTTGACCCCATTTGCTTTTTCGAACGGTAATATCGCTTTCTAATAAACGGGCAAATAATTCGCTGGTAATGTCTTGTGCAACTTCGGTGTTTCGGACATATTTTAATGCAACAAACAACAAGGGTTGAAATAATGAATCAAACAGACAAGTGAGTGCTTCATTGTTTCCGTGTATGAATTCTTCCCAGTGTTTTTCGTGCATTATAGATTACTAAAAAACATAAAAGTACAAAAAATATAATTAAGTGATTTTTCATCCCAAAATAACCAGCAGCTTTCTTTTTAGAATTAAATTGGTATATTTGATTCAATAAAATCGATGAACTAAAGTAAGTGCCTTTGTATTGAAATGACAAGTTGTTATTTATAAAAAAAACAAAATTATTTACATTGAAATTTAGAAAATACACTTTCCTTTTTTTCTTTTTTGTTGCTGCTTTTGTGCCAACGGAATTATTTCATTATGTGCACGTGATTTCTGATATTTCGGAACATTATGAACATCACAAGGAGAGTTCATTCTTTGATTTTATTTCACATGCTTTAACTGTTTCTTCAGAATGTACTTCTGATCATCCAGATCATCATCATTCTCCTTTTCATCACCATCACACAACATGTTCGGTCTCTTTTTTAAGTATTTTACCTTCAAAAATTATTCCAATGGTGGAGTATTTTCAAGTGATGCGCAGCAATAAAGTTTTTATAACTACTTCGTCACCTAATATCACTGAAGTATCTTTTTCAATTTGGCAACCGCCTAAATTAGTTTAATGAATTGCATCCTTTATTAAGGATGCGAAGAGTTTTTTTTCATTAAACCATTTATTTATGTTAAATAAAATCATCGATTTTTCTGTAAAACAGAAATTAATAATTGGCTTGTTTGTGCTTTTTTTAGTAGGTTATGGAGCCTATGAAGTCACACAATTACCAATTGATGCGGTCCCTGATATCACGAATAATCAGGTGCAAATTATTACTGCTGCTCCCTCTTTAGGGGCTACAGATATTGAGCGATTGGTCACTTTTCCAGTTGAGCAAGCAAATAGTAATATCCATGGATTGATTGAGTTACGCAGTTTTTCACGTTTTGGCTTATCAGTTGTTATGTTGATTTTTGACGATAAGACGGATGTCTATTGGGCAAGGCAGCAAGTACAAGAGCGTTTGCAGAACATTAAAGACCAGATACCTCAGGGGGTAGGTAATCCAACAATGGGGCCGATCACAACTGGATTAGGTGAAATTTATCAATATGTCGTAAAAGCGAAAAAAGGCTACGAGGGAAAATACGATGAAACTGAATTAAGAACTATTCAAGATTGGATTGTTCGGAGAGATTTGTTACGTGTTGAAGGTATTGCGGATGTCAGTAGTTTTGGCGGAAAGTTAAAGCAATACGAAATTGCAATTCATCAAGACAAACTAAATGCTTTTGGTGTAACAATTGACGATGTATTCAATGCGGTAGATAAAAATAATCAAAATACCGGTGGAGCTTACATCGAAAAACAATCAAGTGTCTTGTTTATTCGCACAGAGGGACTGATTGGCAACAAGCAGGACATAGAAAATATTTCGATCAAAACGACCGACGCAGGAGTTCCACTTTTACTCAAAGATATTGCCAGTGTTGAGATCGGTCATGCGATACGTTATGGGGGTTTAACCTACAATGGAGAAGGAGAAGTTGCTGGAGCAGTCGTGATGATGGTGAAAGGCGGAAATAGTTCACAGGTAATTAAAGATGTAAAAGCAAAAATCGCTGAAATTCAAAAAACACTTCCAGAAGGAGTTGAAATAGAGCCTTTTTTAGACCGAACAAAAATGGTGAGTAATGCTATTCATACTGTTGAAACGAATTTATTAGAAGGAGCTTTAATAGTCATATTTATTTTGGTGCTTTTTTTGGGGAATTTTCGAGCTGGTTTATTGGTAGCAAGTGTGATTCCTTTGGCAATGTTGTTTGCCATCATTATGATGAATTTATTTGGTGTTAGTGGAAATTTGATGAGTTTAGGTGCCTTAGATTTCGGTTTAATCGTAGATGGTGCGGTGATTATTGTTGAAGCGACCATGCATCAACTCGAACATAGTAAGCGATTCAAAAATATGACACGGTTCCGTCAAATTGAAATGGACGGTATCGTCAAAGAAAGTGCGGGTAAAATGATGAACAGTGCTGTGTTTGGTCAGATTATTATTTTGGTCGTTTATTTACCCATCTTTACGTTAGAGGGGATTGAAGGAAAAATGTTTAAACCTATGGCCCAAACAGTAGCTTTTGCCTTAGTTGGAGCATTCATACTTTCCTTGACCTATGTGCCAATGATGAGCTCACTTCTTCTTTCTAAAAAAGTAAAAAGCTCACCAACAATCTCAGATAAATTACTAGGAAGGTTAGAGCGTTTTTATCAGCGCAATTTAGAGAAAACGTTAAAGATGCCTAAAACAATTATTTTTAGTGTTGTTGCATTATTTATTGCTGCTTTGGGCGTTTTAACGACGCTTGGTGGAGAGTTTATTCCAGCGCTTGAAGAAGGTGATTTTGCAGTGGAAACAAGGGTACTTACAGGAACTAGTTTAAAAGGCTCTATGGATGTTTGTTTGAAGGCAGAAAGAATATTAATCTCAAATTTCCCTGAGGTATTAAAAGTGGTAGGTAAAACAGGTAGTGGAGAAATCCCTACGGATCCAATGCCCATGGAAGCGACTGATTTAATGATTATTCTGAAAGATAAAAAAGAATGGACTTCAGCCAAATCATTTGATGAACTTGCAGTGAAAATGAAAAAAGTATTGGAGGATATTCCAGGTGTTACTTTTGGATTTCAATACCCTGTGCAAATGCGATTTAATGAGTTAATGACTGGGGCAAGACAAGACGTCGTATGTAAGATTTACGGTGAAGATTTAGATACCTTGGCAAAATACGCAAATCATTTAGGGCGGATTGTGAATGGGATTTCTGGTGTCGCAGATTTATATGTAGAATCAGTTGTAGGTATGCCACAAATTGTTGTCGATTACAACCGGGCATCATTGTCTCAATATAGCTTAACAATTGAAGATGTGAATAGAAATATCAATACCGCTTTTTCTGGTCAATCCGCTGGTTTGGTGTATGAAGGAGAAAAGCGGTTTGATTTAGTGATTAGAATGAAGAAAGAGAATCGTTCGGATGTTACTGATGTTCAGAATTTATTGATTAGTACTCCAAATGGAGTTCAAATCCCATTAAGTTCGGTTGCGGATGTATCAATTGTAGATGGTCCTAATCAGATTCAACGTGAAAATACAAAACGAAGAATTGTAGTTGGGTTCAATGCACGTGGTCGAGATGTGCAAAGTTTGGTAGAAGAATTGAAGTTGAAGACCGATGCTAACATTAAATTTCCTCCTGGATATTCGGTCGAGTACGGTGGGTCATTTAAGAATCTAGAAAAAGCCAAACAACGACTTACTGTGGCTGTTCCATTAGCCTTATCGTTGATTTTTATACTTTTGTATTTTGCTTTTAAGTCTGTAAAACAAGGGTTATTAATTTTTACGGCAATTCCGCTATCTGCAATCGGTGGTGTTTTCGCTTTAGCAATTTTAGGATTGCCATTTAGTATAAGTGCAGGGGTGGGTTTTATTGCACTTTTCGGTGTCTCGGTGCTGAACGGGATTGTGTTAATTACCGAATTTAACCGACTCAAGCAAGAAGGTATGACGGATTTAAAAAGAATTGTTTTAATGGGGACTAAAATTAGAATGCGCCCGGTACTGATGACGGCTTTTGTAGCATCTTTAGGTTTTCTTCCGATGGCGATGAGTCACGGTGCTGGAGCTGAAGTGCAACGTCCATTAGCTTCTGTAGTGATTGGAGGCTTGCTATTGGCAACATTTCTAACATTGTTTGTGTTACCAGTGCTTTACATACTCTTTACAAAACCTCCTTTAAAAAAGGTCCTAGTTAAATCCGTATCCTTATTGGTCGTTTTATTCTCTTTTACAAATTTAAACGCACAATCAACCATTTCATTTGAAGCTGCGTTAGACAGCGCAATTTCTAATAATTTACAGTTGATAAACCAAAGGTATAGCGCCTCCAGTCAAAAGGAATTGATTGCAACGGCTAAAGCGTTAGCTGCAACTAATGTCGTCGGAGAATTTGGGCGATTAAATAGTAGGTATTTAGACAATCGGTTATCGTTTTCTCAATCATTTGATTTTCCGCTAGTTTATACACGAAAAAAACAATTCTTTCAACAAGAATGGTTGAAGTCGCTTGCCCAGGTTGAATTAAAACAAAAGGAATTAAAAAGCGAAGTGGCAAACTCCTTTTTTGCCTATGTGAATTTGAATGAAAAGTACCATCTTCTCAAAAAATCAGACAGTATTTATGGTGCTTACCTTCAAAAAGCAGAATTAAGAATTCGAATGGGAGAGTCTACTATTTTGGAAAAGATTACTATTGAAAATCAACGCATTCAAATTGCCAATCAAG
>CAMDGH010000113.1 GCA_945897755.1 Chryseobacterium gleum
ATCAATTAATCAGAAATTCCATCCTTTCGAATTTAACTTATTTTAAAGATGAAACTAATTTATTTACCATGGAAAATTCAAAAGAAATATATTGGGATAGTTGGCGTAGTAATCTTGATTATGCTCCTATGATTAGTGCACTTTCGACACTTACAGAAATGGAAAATAAGCTTTTGAAATTAAGGTATGAAACACTGGTTTTCTTGTCGGTACAAAATAATTTAACCAAAAAATAGTTTGAAGTTCTCTAGGACTAGTAATTATTTGGAGATATGAGAGTGTTCAAAGAAGCTGTATCTGAAAATGGATACAGCTTCTTTTTTATTCATTATGTATTGATTATGTATTGATTTTTAAACTCTTGCAAAAATTAGGTCTCACACGAAATTCAATGAGAAACTTAAATGATGATTTATCCATTTGTCTTTTTGATGATTTTATACCTAGTAATCCCCTATTTTGAAATCCAGTCTAAATATTATAGGTCTTCATAAAAAAAACACACTATACCAATATTAATACTTAACTTTCCAAAACTGCTCAACAACTTTTTTGAACAGAAAAAAAACGAGATGGGAAAAGAAAAAACACTAAAAGAAAAATCTACTAAAAAAGTGCCTGAAAAAACACTAAAAGAAAAAAGAGCAGCGAAAGAAGTCAAACGGAACGATAAGAAAAATAATAGTTCTATTTAATTAGCTCCTCTGAAAAGGGGGAGCATTTCGTTTTTTGATAACTTGATTGCCTAAAAAAACCCGACTTTTAATTGATTTAAGAGAGTATATTATTCTTGTAAAATAAATTAAATGATTAAGTTTGATTTTAATTATAGTTCCTGAATAACTAACTGGCTTTAATTATGAAACCAATAAAAAAACTTTTTTTCACTCTTTTTAGTCAAAAAGCTTACCTATCTGTATTGCATAGAAGTTTCTACCTCCTTTTTGATTTAGGTTTACTAAAAAAAGATGCTAAATTTAAATATCATTATGCTGTAAAAAAAATCATACAACCTGATTTTACGGTTGTTGATTTAGGAGCTAATCTAGGGTATTTCGCTAAAAATTTTGCACGACTTACACCAAAAGGAATGTTGATTTGTATTGAACCGATTCCACTATTTTACGAAACTCTCCGTTCCTTCTTAAAGAAATTCAATCAAGTAACTATTCATAATGTAGCACTTGGAACCGAAGAGGGATTTGTTACTATGGTCATGCCTGAAACAGACGGAATGATTAGGACAGGCCTTCCTCACATTGCTCATTCAGAAGCCGAAATAAAAGAACATAAAACGCAAGAAGTCTCTCTAGTAAAAGGATCCAAATTACTAGCATCACTTCCTAAAATTGATTATATTAAATGCGATATCGAAGGATATGAGTTAATTGTTTTTAACGAAATGAAACACCTCATCGAAAAACATCAACCTTATATTCAAATCGAAATTGGCTCTGAAAACGAAGTAGAAATGAAACGTTTTTTTGAAGAGTTAGGATATACACAGTTTGGGATTAGCAATTTCAAGTTTATCGAAGATAATATACCTCAGCAAGAAGAAGGTGATTACTTTTTTGTTCCTAAACATCGATTACCCTTTTTTACAGATGCATTTATTCAATCTTAATCACGTTATTATTTAGAAACTGTATCACAAAATCTTGAGCTCTTAGTGAATACTCTTTCAATTGTTGCTCAGAAGCAGTCACTTGATCACCCTTTAATCGATCTAAAAGTGTAGTACAGACAATAGCTGCTGGTATACCAGTTCGATTACAAAAAGCAGCAAAAGCAGTCGACTCCATTTCAATATTCCGCACACCAATTGCATAGGCACGATTTAAGAATCTATATTTATCCTCTTGTGAATACCGAGGTTCAAGCGCACCATCCATTCTTCCTTGACCTTCATAAAAATCATCTGTACCCATTGTTTTTCCTAGTAAAACTGGATAATCCACAAGCCCTTTCATTAATGATGCACAAAGCTCCTCGTTTAATTGTGTCCCATAAGAAACTTTCTCTCCTAAAACAACCTGGTCAAACTGATTAAGTAAGGACCCGTTTATCCCCTCTGAAGTAATTACAACAGTACCAGGTTCAACTCCAATTCCACCCGAGGTACCGATACGAATAAATACGACATCATTAACACCTGCATGCACTAACAACTTAGTCACCTCGTGTAAAAAAATCAACATCGAAGGCATCCCCATTCCATGAGACATTGAAATCACAGGACCCACTTTATATAGTTCACAACGTTCCGTTTTTCCGATTGGTTTAATTTGATTATCCGATTTAAAAACACCGAATAAATCATTCAATTTGCATGCAAAATGATAAGCCCTATGGGCACTTCCTCCCATACAGACATACTTTACATCACCAAAAACAGACTTCAGATCCATTGACGAATCCAAGCCCAAATGGTATAAATAATCAACTTCATTTAGAGAATCGATCCTTCCTTTAATTTCTTTTTTCATTATTTCAACTCAGATTCGAACTTTGGAATATACTTCCCAATGATAAAATGCCCCAAATATATGGCAGGTGTCAACAAAATAGCGAGCCCTAATTTTACAACATAGCCAGTAATACACATGTTTATGAACTGATTAAAATCAACTTTACCCGGCAAATAAAATGCAATTCCTGCCACCACAAAAGTATCTATCCACTGTGAAATCACCGTAGATCCCGTCGCGCGCAACCAAATCATCTTTCCTGCAGTACGTTTCTTAAACTGAGCAAATACATAAACATCTATGAGTTGTGACAAAATGAAAGCAGTGATACTTCCAACAATAATCCACATGCTTTGACCAAAAACAACATGAAAAGATGCGTCATCCACAGGAGAAAAAGACAAAGCAGGTATTTTCATCCCAAGCCACAAGATAACAAAAGCATAAATAATTAGCGCTGCAGTGATAAAGGTCAAACGCCTCACCCCTTTAGGTCCAAAGTACTCATTCATTAAATCTGTTGTTATAAAAACAATAGGCCAAGGTAAAATACCCAAACTTAGCGTATGCCCATATACATCAATCAACTTACCTCCTATCATCTCCGCAACAACGGCGTTAGTTATGAAAATTCCTGAAAGAATAAGGGATATAAAGCCTTTATTATTCTGCATCATTTGTATTCAAATTATAAATTAAGTAGAACGTAAACATCTAACTAGTGAAATGTACTATTTAAATGACAAATTATAATTTGTCGGTATATGAATTAAAAATTCACATTCAATACACCAAATTAATAATTAAAGAAACGTTAAGCATTATTATAAGAGTGAAAAATAGCACTTCTCGAAAAAAAAGAATTTGTCAGTGTGAAATCTGCCAAAAAGACATAAAAAGACATTCGTAAAGCAAGTATAGCGATTAAAAAATGAAGAATTGACATAAAATCCCAGCGCCATTATATTGGCATAAAGATTGAAATAGAAAGAGAAATTAAAAAAGTAATTAAAAAAAGTATGGGAAAAATAATTGGAATTGACTTAGGGACCACAAACTCGTGTGTTTCTGTAATGGAAGGAAATGAGCCAGTAGTAATCGCTAACTCGGAAGGTAAAAGAACGACACCATCAATCGTAGCATTCGTAGAAGGTGGCGAACGTAAAATTGGTGATCCTGCTAAACGTCAGGCAATCACAAACCCAACCAAAACAGTTGGTTCTATTAAACGTTTCATGGGGTCTACCTATGATGATGTAAGAAAAGAAATGGATCGCGTACCATACACAATTACACAAGGTGAAAATAATATTCCACGTGTAAAAATAGACGATAGAAACTATTCTCCGCAAGAAATTTCAGCTATGATTCTTCAAAAAATGAAGAAAACAGCTGAAGATTACTTAGGCCATGAAGTTACTGAAGCTGTTGTTACAGTTCCTGCATATTTTAACGATGCGCAACGTCAAGCTACAAAAGAGGCTGGTGAAATCGCTGGTTTAACAATCAACCGTATTATCAATGAGCCAACTGCAGCAGCATTAGCTTATGGATTAGATAAAAAAGGAACAGACAAAAAAATCGCAGTATTCGATTTCGGAGGTGGAACACATGACGTTTCTATCCTAGAATTAGGAGATGGAGTATTTGAAGTATTGTCTACAGATGGTGATACTCACCTTGGTGGAGATGATGTTGACGCAGTAATTATCGACTGGTTAGCTGACGAATTCAAAAGTGATGAGGGTGTTGACTTACGTAAAGACCCAATGGCATTACAACGTTTGAAAGAAGCTGCTGAGAAAGCGAAAATTGAACTTTCTTCTACTGCTTCTTCTGAAATCAACTTGCCATACATCATGCCAGTTGATGGTGTTCCAAAACACTTAGTAAGAACATTACAAAAAGCTAAATTTGAGCAATTAATTGCTTCTATCGTAGAAAGAACTATCGCTCCATGTCGTTCAGCATTAAGCAACGCAGGTTTAACACCAAGCGATATCGATGAGGTTATCCTAGTAGGAGGATCAACTCGTATTCCTGTAATTCAAGAAGCTGTTGAGCGTTTCTTCGGAAAAGCACCATCTAAAGGAGTTAATCCAGATGAGGTAGTAGCTTTAGGAGCTGCAATCCAAGGAGGTGTATTAACAGGAGAGGTAAAAGACGTATTGTTATTAGACGTTATTCCATTGTCATTAGGTATTGAAACAATGGGTGGAGTATTGACAAAATTAATCGATGCTAACACGACTATCCCAACTAAAAAATCAGAGACTTTCTCTACAGCATCTGACAATCAACCATCTGTTGATATTCACGTATTACAAGGTGAGCGTCCAATGGCAACAGACAATAAATCATTAGGTCGTTTCCAATTGACAGACATTCCACCAGCACAACGTGGTGTTCCTCAAATCGAAGTAACATTTGATATTGATGCGAATGGTATCATGCATAT
>CAMDGH010000114.1 GCA_945897755.1 Chryseobacterium gleum
GACCACCTTTTGTTCGGTATTGAAGTGTCGCTAAATCATCTGACATGATTTGTAACGCGTAGATGAGATAATCTAAGTATTGTATTTCAGCAATTGGACGAAGACCTCGCATTGCCATTCCAATTCCTTGTCCTATTATTGTGTTTTCTCTAATACCAGTATCGAATACACGAAGCTCTCCAAAAGCATCTTGCATACCCTCACAACTTTTATTAACCCCACCAATACCTCCAACATCTTCTCCAAAAATCAGTGTTTCAGGATATTTTTTAAATAGATAGTGATAGTTTTCTTTTAGTATAATTCTACCATCAACCAATTCTTTTTCCACTGCGTAGAGTGGTTTAATTTCATCTATTTTTAATGCGCTTTGTTCTGATTGAGAATAGATATGAGAAGAGTATAACTCAGTACATTTAGCTATATTACTTTTTATCCAATCTGAAAGCATTGTTTTTGAGCTAATCGATTCTTGAGAAATGGTTCTAAGTGATCGTCTTACAACAGCATAGATATCTTTTCTAAGTAATTCTTTTTCAGTGCTTAAGAAAAGAATGTCTGATGCTATTTTAGTGCTGTGTAGGGTTTCTTTTTCAACCGTTTTTAAAATGACAATTACCTCTTCCAGCTCCTTACCAATGTGATCCATAAAATCTTTCCATGCCTGATTTTTAAAGTCACGAACGATAATTTTAGCTGCTTTTTCAATCTCATTTAACGTTTCTAAAGTAGCGATTTTTTCTCCATCAATCTCAAATGAGATAATCCATTCTTTAAACTTAGCTATGCAATCATATTCTTTTTCCCAAATTAGTCTTTCTTTCGATTTATAGTGTTCATGTGATCCTGACGATGAATGACCTTGTGGTTGGTTTACTTCTTTTACATGAACAAGAACAGGAATACGTTCTTCCCTTACGATTAAAGCTGCTTGTTCGAATGTTTCGACTAGATGGGTATAATCCCAGCCAATTGTTTCTAGAATTTCAAAACCCGGTTTTTCATCAGTTCGTTGAAATCCTGCGAGTGCCTCAGAAATACTTGCTTTAATTGTTTGTTTTTCTGTAGGAACTGAAATTCCATAGCCGTCATCCCAAACAGACATGAGAATAGGAAGCTGTAAAACACCAGCGGCGTTCATTGATTCCCAAAACACACCCTCAGAGGTACTAGCATCTCCTATTGTTCCAAAAACAATTTCATTTCCATCGTTTGAAAATGTATCGAATTTTTTATCCGTTTTTAGTGTTGGATGTTCTTTATAGACTTTTGATGCTTGAGCGAGTCCTAGCATTCTCGACATTTGTCCTGCAGTAGGGGAGATGTCTGATGCGCTATTATGATGTGCTAATAAGTCTACCCAATTTCCTTGATCGTCTAAATTTCGTGTTGCAAAATGCCCCCCCATTTGCCTACCTGCAGATAAAGGCTCAAGAACAACATCTGTATGTGCATATAAACCAGCAAAATATTGTTGAATTGTAAGTTCTCCTAATGCAAATATGAGTGTTTGGTCACGGTAATAACCGGATCTAAAGTCACCTTTTTTAAATTGTTTGGCAAGTGCAATTTGAGCAAGCTCTTTTCCATCACCAAAAATACCAAACTTCGCTTTTCCGGTAAGGACTTCTTTTCTGCCAAGGAGAGAAGTCTCTCTGGAAAGACAGGCAAGATTGAAATCAGTGAGTACTTCGTTTTTGAAAGTTGAAAAATCGATTTCTGTTTCTTTCAATTGTGTTGAGTCATTTGCCATGTTCCGATATTATATATACAAATATAATAAAATGAAAATAAAATATTGGTCTATTTGATTTTCATTACACATATCCACGTGACTATTTAAAGGATATGACATTGTGTTTAAGGAATAATCGATTTAACGATGTGAAATTGAAGTAAATGCTTTTAAGCCAATTGTTTTGACAATAAAAAAGGCAACCAATTATGGTTGCCTTTTTTATTGGTTAGTATCGTTTTAAGCTTTTGTAGAATAAGATCTTTTCTCTTTAATTCGAGCAGCTTTTCCTGTTCGTTCTCTAAAGTAAAATATACGAGCTCTTCTAACAGCACCTTTCTTAGTAACTTGTATTTTGTCTACAAAAGGAGATGCAATTGGAAATATTCTTTCTACACCGATGTTCCCTGACATTTTTCTAACAGTGAAGGTTTCGGTTACTCCAGACCCACGACGTTGAAGAACAACACCTTGAAATAACTGAATTCGTTCCTTTGCACCTTCTTTAATTTTGTAAGATACTATTATAGTGTCTCCACTTTTGAAATTAGGGAAGTTTTTAATTTCTACTAATTCTGACTCGAGTTGTTTTATGATATCCATGGCTCTAAATTTCTATATTTTCCCAAAATCCGGAATGCAATATTACGAATAATTTTCTAATTAATTAGCTTATAATTAAAAAATAAATAATAATTTGATTTTTTTTAATTTGAGTTTGAATCTTCCTTATATTTAATTCTTTTAACAAAAAAAATATTTTTAATGATGAAATTATATTTCTTGTCTTTCCTGTTTTTATTTATGATTTTTTCTTGCGATGAAAAAGAGGATCCGCAATTAATTAATTTGTTGAAGAAGGGAAAACAAGAACTTGATAAAGAGTCTTATGGTTCAGCGAAGACCTTTTTTTTCAAAGCATTAGCTTTAAAGGGCGAAGGGGAGTCGAAAGCACTTGTGAATAGGGATTTGGCTTATGTATACAATCAGCAGGGTAATCAGGATTCAGCTTTTTATTATTTTGATAGGGGTGCAGATCTTTCAAAAGAAGGTTCATTTATTTTTTATTCTTGTTCAATAGGTGCTTCGATTTGTAAGAAGGAATTTAAAAATGCACTCAACTTATTGAACGAGTCATATTTAATTTATCCAAATCAAATAGAAATTAGTAATTTACTATGTGCTGTATATTCTGGAGAATATGATGATGTTTTTTTTGATCCTGAGAATGCTGAGAAATTCGCTAAAAAAGCGTTTGAGTTAAGACCAAATCGAAAATCAAAAGAGCAATTAGGCAGGGTTTATTTTCAAAATGAAAAATACTTGAACGCAGCTAAATTATTTAGTGAACTTGTGTATAGTTACCCTTCTAATTTGTTTTATCAGTTTTATTTTGGGCAAGCATTATTTTTTAATGGAGAGGAGAGTAGGGGTATACCATATATGAAGAAAGCTGCATCTAAAAATGATTCATGTCTTTTTATGTTCAACGAAATTTTTTCTTCGAAATAATAAATTCAAATAATTAGCTACAATATCTAAAAAAAAGTTTTATATTAAAATAAATTACGTTAAATAATGAAAGTTCATTTTATTGCAGTAGGAGGAAGTGCGATGCATAATCTAGCGATAGCATTACATCGAAAAGGAATTGAGGTTTCAGGGTCTGATGATGAGATTTTTGAACCTTCTGCATCTAGATTGAAAAAAGAGGGGATATTCCCAACTTCGATTGGTTGGGATGAAAATGTGATTCATAGTGGGATTGATGCAGTAATTTTAGGTATGCATGCGCGTGCAGATAATCCAGAACTCCTTAAAGCAAAAGAGCTAGGTATTCATGTTTATTCGTACCCTGAGTATTTGTATGAACAAAGTAAAAATAAGACACGGATCGTAATTGGTGGAAGTCACGGCAAAACAACCATTACATCTATGTTGCTTCATGCTTTTTCCTTGTTAGGAATAGAATCTGATTATATGGTTGGTGCTCAATTGGAAGGGTATGATTGTATGGTGAAAATTACAGATAATGCTCCTATTATTGTTTTGGAAGGAGATGAATATTTGAGTTCTCCTATTGATAGAAGACCGAAATTTCATCTCTATCATCCACATATCGCTTTAATAAGTGGCATTGCCTGGGATCATATAAATGTATTTCCGACGTTTGAAAATTATATAAATCAGTTTGATGTTTTTTGTACGAAAATTGAACCTAATGGAATTCTGATTTACAATGATGAAGATTTAGAGGTCAAGAAACTAAGTTTAAAGTTTAAAGATGCTTTGAAATTACGAGCTTATAAAACACCTCTTTTTAAATCTTCCGAGAAAGAAACTGTTATTAGCTTTGAAGACAGGGAGTATGTTTTATCTATTTTCGGCTCACATAATTTACAAAATTTAGTGGGTGCAATGAAAATTGCTAATGAGGTAGGGATTTCTTCGGTAGATTTTTTGGAAGTAATGCAAACGTTTAAAGGAGCAGGGAAAAGATTGGAATTAGTTGTTGAAAAACAACAATTTGCAATGTATAAAGATTTTGCACATTCACCATCTAAATTGAGAGCAACTACAAAAGCCATTCGAGAGAAATATAAAGACAGAACAATAGTTGCTTGCATGGAATTACATACGTTTTCATCATTAAACAAGGATTTTCTTCCTTTGTACGATGGTACGATGAATGAAGTTGATCATGCTATCGTTTACTTTAACCCCAGTGTTATTGAGCATAAGAAGCTATCTCCATTGAAGATCGAAATGGTTGCAAGGTCATTTGGAGACAATGTTTCAGTTTTGACAAAAACAGAAGAAGTATTGTCCTTTTTACAATCAATTAATCAGTGGGATAATCATGTTCTTTTGATGATGAGTTCAGGAAATTTCGATGGAATCGATTACGCAAAGTTAGGAAGTGAAATAAGTTTTAAACTAAATTAAAATGGAGGAAAAAGAAAATAAGAGTAAAATAAAAGTATGGCTAGGTGTTGGTTTTGTAATTGTAATTTCAGTTACTGTTATTTATTTTCAGCGTAATTTTAATAAAAAAGAAGAACTTGCATATGAAAAACAAGTTT
>CAMDGH010000115.1 GCA_945897755.1 Chryseobacterium gleum
GCAAAGTATGGGTCATTTAACCTTAGAACAAAGATACACACTTCAGGTATTATTAAAAGAGGGCTTAAATCAAAGTTTGATTGCCCAGAGATTAAATAGAGATAAGTCAGTTATCCAAAGAGAAATCAAACGAAATTGTGATTTAAGAAGTGGAGAATATAAGGCAGATTTAGCCGATAAAAAGTGTTCTAATAGACATAAGACTAAGAACAAACATATTCGTTTTACTTCTGATATTAAGTGTTTTACTGAAAGTTTGATTCGTGAAGATCATAGTCCAGAACAGATTGTTGGTGTAGCAAAACTACAAGGAAAAGAGTGTGTTTCAATTGAGCGGATATACCAACATATATGGAAAGATAAGAAGCAAGGAGGAGTGCTATATTCGCATCTTAGAACCCAGGGTAAACGCTATCGAAAAAGAGGTGCAAGTAAGGATAAACGAGGGCAAATTCCAGGGAGAATAGATATTGAACATCGTCCGAAAATAGTGGATGAGAAAACTAGATTTGGTGATCTTGAAATAGATTTAGTGATAGGTAAAGACCATAAAAAAGCAATTTTAACAGCTAATGATAGAGCAACAGGTAAGACAAAAATAGCACTGTTAAATTCAAAATCATCCGAAGAAGTTAAGGAAAAAACAGTTGAAATATTAGGAGAATGGAAAATATTTCTTCACACAATCACCTCAGATAATGGAAAAGAATTTTCACTTCACGAAGAAATATCAAAATAACTAAACGTAGACTTTTACTTTGCAAAACCATATCATAGTTGGGAAAGAGGTGCAAATGAAAACTACAATGGTCTTCTAAGGCAATATTTTCCAAAGGGTTACAATTTTGATCTCATCACTGAAGGTGACATTTTAAGGATTGAAGAAAAGCTAAATAATAGACCAAGAAAAAGATTTGGTTATCTGTCCCCAAATCAAGTATTTTTACAAACTATTAATAACAATGGACAAGTTGCATTTATTAGTTGAATCCGCCCTCCTTAAATTAATTATCTAATTTTAGCATCTAATTTAACAAAATAAATCATGAAAAAACTAATTTTACCATTGGTAGCTTTAACGATAATGTTAGCCCCAAATAAGTCAAATGCTCAAGCACTTGAGGCAGGAAAAATCATTGTAGATGGATATTATGGATTCCCGAATTTATTCACAACAGTTTTTGAAAATGCTTATTCTAATGCATCTGGAACAGGTTTAACATTTGGAAGCGAAGGCCCACTGGGTATTAGAGCAGAGTATTTGATTAGTGATAAAGTTGGTTTCGGAATTGATTTAGGAATGAACTCATCTTCAATTTATTATTCTGAAAACACTTATGATTATACGTTTAAAACAAGAAAAATTGGTGCTATGGTAACGTTTAATTATCATTTTGTTGAAAGTGATAAATTTGATGTTTATTTCGTAACTGGTGCAGGATATGGAAATAGAACTTTTAAAATTACATCTACTGAACCTGAATACACTGAGCCAACTATGGATTTTAATTTGGTTCCGGTTTCAGCAAAAATTGGAGTTGGGTTGAGGTATTTTTTCACAGAACAAATTGGTTTTAATTTAGGTTTAGGCATAGGTCAAGGCGGTTTAGTGAATGTTGGTATTTCTGCTAAATTCTAATACAAAATATTTTTTTTCAAAAGGGATGCTATTTGCATCCTTTTTTTTGTCTAAATCAAATGTAAGACATTGAATATAATAATAGTTATCCTATCCTTAGTTCTAATCCATTCGCTATTCAAGAGTTCAAAGAAGTTACTCCGCAAAAAATTCTTAGTGAAACGGGATTGAGATAGAATACGCTGTTTTGAGAAGGTTTAGCATACTAAGACCGTTGCAAAACCCCTACTCATCGTTGAATCAAAAATTTAACATCCCCATTTACAACAGTAAACTCCGGTATTAAATTTTTAATCCGCCTCCATTTACAACTTTTGAAACGGACTTATACTCGTAAAATAATAAAGTATGCTCTTTTTATTTTATATGCTATAAATAAACCAGGAGAATTATCTCCTGCTTTATTTATAAATTGTTACTCTTAATCTTCTTTTAACTTAATTAAATTTAAAGCTGATCCTGCTCTAAACCATTCAATCTGAGACTCATTATAAGTATGATTTAACATAATGGATTCTGAGCTTCCATCTTCGTGGTTTATTTCTATTGTCAATTGTTTTCCTGGAGCAAAATCAACTAAATCGATAAAATCAAAGGTGTCATTCTCTTTAATTTTATCATAATCTGATTCGGCTGCAAATGTAAGACCTAACATTCCTTGTTTTTTCAAGTTTGTTTCGTGAATTCGAGCGAATGACTTCACAATAACAGCACGAACACCTAGATGACGTGGCTCCATTGCCGCATGCTCCCTTGATGAACCCTCTCCATAATTATGATCACCTACAACAACAGAAGCTAGATTAGCAGCCTTATATGCACGTTGCACAGCAGGAACTTCACCATATTCACCCGTTAATTGATTTTTCACCTTATTTGGCTCGCCGTTAAAGGCATTTAAAGCACCAATTAGCATATTATTTGAGATATTATCTAAGTGACCTCTATACTTGAGCCAAGGGCCAGCCATAGAAATATGATCAGTTGTACATTTACCTTGAACCTTAATCAATAATTTAGCATCGATGATATTTGCACCATCCCAAATAGGGAAGTTATCTAATAATTGTAAACGAGAAGAGGAAGGAGATACAGCTACCTCAATTGAATTACCTGCCTCAGCAGGCGCCTGGTAACCAGCATCTTCAACAGCAAACCCTTTTTTAGGTAATTCATCACCCGTTGGTGGATTGAATTTCACTTGTTCACCGTTTAAATTTGTTAATGAGTCCGTAAGTGGATTAAACCCTAAATCTCCTGCAATCGCTAACGCTGCAACCATTTCAGGAGAAGCTACAAAAGCGTGAGTATTTGGATTCCCGTCAGCTCTTTTAGAGAAATTTCGGTTAAACGAGTGAATGATTGTATTTTTCTCCCCTTTTTCCGCACCAGCACGATCCCACTGTCCAATACAAGGTCCACACGCATTTGTAAATATTTTCGTTCCTAATTTTTCAAATGTATCTATGAAACCATCACGAGCTATTGTGTATCGAACTTGTTCAGAACCAGGATTGATACCAAATTCAGCTTTAGAAACCAATCCATTCTCAACAGCTTGTTCGACAATAGATGCAGCACGAGCAATATCTTCATACGAAGAATTTGTACAAGACCCGATTAACCCCCACTCTACTTTCAAGGGCCATCCATTTGCTTCCGCTTCCGCTTTTAACTTTGAAATAGGAGTTCCTCTATCTGGTGTAAAAGGACCGTTAACATGGGGCTCCAATGTATTTAAATCAATTGTAATCAACTGATCAAAATAAGCTTCCGGATTAGCATACACCTCATCATCCCCTGTTAAATAATGCGCAATTTTATCCGCAGCATCAACCACTTCTTGACGACCCGTTGCAGCTAAGTAGCGACGCATAGAATCATCGTAACCAAAAGTAGATGTAGTTGCACCTATTTCGGCACCCATGTTACAAATTGTACCTTTTCCAGTACAAGAAAGAGAAATAGCACCATCACCAAAATATTCAACAATGGCTCCGGTTCCCCCTTTAACAGTCAGAATATCAGCAACTTTAAGTATAACATCTTTTGCAGAAGTCCATCCATTTAACTTACCCGTTAATTTAACACCAATTAAGGTTGGGAATTTTAACTCCCAAGCCATACCAGCCATTACATCAACAGCATCGGCGCCTCCTACCCCAATCGCAACCATTCCTAATCCACCGGCATTAACAGTATGAGAATCCGTTCCAATCATCATTCCACCAGGGAAAGCGTAATTTTCCAAGACCACTTGGTGAATAATTCCAGCTCCTGGCTTCCAAAAACCAATTCCATATTTACTTGAAATGGAAGATAAAAAAGTGAAAACCTCATTATTTTGATTCAATGATTCCTGTAAATCTTTTGATGCTCCTACCCTTGCTTGAATTAAATGATCTGCATGAACCGTAGAAGGAACTGCCACTTGTTTTTTACCCGCCTGCATAAATTGCAATAAGGCCATCTGAGCTGTTGCGTCCTGCATTGCAACTCTATCCGGAGCAAAATCAACATAAGATTCGCCTCTTTTGTGAGCAAGCTCTGCATTTCCATCCCAAAGGTGAGCGTATAAAATTTTCTCTGAAAGCGTTAATGCCCTACCTACTACTTTTCGAGCAGCATCAATACGCTCAGGAAATTGAGCATATACCTTTTTTATCATGTCTAAATCAAAAACCATTGTATTTTATTATTTAATTAAGGATTCGAAATTTTTTTGACAAATTTAAGGAATTTTCAATGTCTCAGACTTGTACTATTGAATTTTATTTAAGGAGCACTCGATTTTTACTAAGGAAACTATAAGACATAAACACAAACTAAGACCGTTGCAAAACCTTAAGAATTCAAAAACGCCTTTTTTAGAATTGATTTTTTTAATTTTTAGCTCATTTTCCGTTCATTATTTCTCTTTTTAATCAATTTCGAGTGCTTTTGGCACTATTCCCCTCCATTATTTTGCCGTTTTG
>CAMDGH010000116.1 GCA_945897755.1 Chryseobacterium gleum
AAAATATATCCCGCTAAAATAGAAAAGCCCTGACTTGAAGCATTTTTATATCCTTTTTTGGAGAGTTTAACAGAGGTAAATAATCTTGCTTCATAACTTCTTATTTCAAATCGGTCGTATTTTTTTTTGACTACATACGGGTAAGTTTCAATATTTCTTTGAGAGAGAATAAAGAAAAGTTGAATGATCGTAAACACAACTACGATTACTATAAGTAGGATTGTTAATAGTTTCATTTTTCAGGCATTTGGTAGAGTTGTATATTTCGGTGATACAGTGCCACTTTGTATGACCTTATTTTGGGTAAATTTAACTAAAAATCTATCCTTTCAATCATTTATTGATGATTACATCTTATCTAACGCCAGCATTCTTGACCTAGTTTTTGATTTTCATATTTTCTCTATTCTCCCATTCAGTCATTACGTTGATTATCATTTGTTTCATCTTTTAGATGGTGCTTTGTATATTCATTATTTTAGGGTTGTAAAATTTCAAATGGATTAATTATATGTGCCAGCTCCTCTATTATTAAGGTGATTATTTATGTGAGGAGTATTATTTTTAGCTTTGATTTGAAACAGATTACACCATGGTTCCTTACTCTTTTATTCGAAGCCATCCCAAAATACCGCTTTCGTTGATGGTGTATTTATTAGCTGTTTTTGAAAGTTGATAGGTTTCTCGGCTGGTGAAACAATTTTGTTGTATTATTTCCACGTTGTTTTTTTTGTAATTTGAAAGAATGGCCACATGTCCGTAAGCATTGAACAAGGTACCTGAAAACACCACTAAATCGCCTTTTTTTGGTAGAGTATTACTTCCATTTTTAAACTGAAGTAAAGCCCTGTCTGGGTTGTATGATCCGTCTGAACAGCTTGGATTAAAAAAATCTTTTGCATTGCCATAACTATTCGGCATTTTGTGATGGTAATGTTCGTAGTAATACCTTTTGACAAATTCCACACATTGGTATTTCAACCCTAAATTATAGCCATCTGCCGTCATATTTCTACCTGAAACATTGTACATATTTCCATTATCATACACATAGACTCCGTCTAAACTATCTATTCTATCCCCCTTTTGTGCGCATTTAAAGGAGTTTGATGTATTGCAAGCAGGCAGCACTGCAAGGAATATGGCAATGTATTTCATGTTACACCCTTTTTGTCCATTACGCCTACTTTTAAAGTACTCCGATAGTTTGAAATAAATAGCATTTTTAGATGAAATCATGATTTTCATTCTTAATTGATTATTTCCACCCCTTCTCTATCTAAAGGGATTCCATGGATGTCGTTTGGTAATGTTTGAATATAATATTTTGCAGCTATCTCCTCTCCAAGCGCTTTTTTGAATTTACTTTTTATTCGTGAAAGGGTGGTATGCAACTCTCCGTCAAGGTAATCTACCAATAAACGTATTGTGTTTTTCATTTCGATTATGTTGGATCTACCACTTATTTTTTGATAAAGTCCGAATAATTCTTCCTCATAATCAATCAATGAATTCAAAGCAATTCCCTTTTTGTGAAGGATAAACAATAAATACAAACTTAATTCTTTGGGATTTAAACGAATGTCTAAATTCCCGAAATCCAATAGGAAGATTTTTTTTACTTCTAAATCAATTTTAATTCTACTTGCGTTATTCATAATTTCGATGCGCCTACGAAAAAGCAAATTTGAACGTATACCATCCATAATACCAAAAATTTGGTTAAGATAATAAGGTTCGACATCTTTATTTTTTATTGCTTTCATGCATTCATCACAAACATCAGATGTACGCATTTTGATTGTGATTTCATTTTTATTCTTACAAAAATCATTTAAACATCCAATTGACTTTTTATGTAATCCACTTAAAATTTCTTTTTGGTTAGAATACATTAATCCTCTAAGTATCCAAGCGCTAACCTCATATGAAATTGGATAACGAATGTCTGTTCCATTTCCAAAAAACCAAGGCCAATCATCCGTATGTATAAATCCTGTACGCATGGAATCACCTATAAAAGAAAACCAATTTTTATCATTATAATGATTTGTTAATAGAAAAACAAAATCGTTGTTATCTATTTTTTTCTCTCTTTTATAAATAGCTATAGCTGAAAATAATTGGTCCCAAGAGTACACTTTTTTTGTAAACGGAAAAACAGGAGGCTCATAATCTGAATCACTTGCAGAATACACAGTATTAGAATAATAAACTTGTTCTTGGTGTTCAAATTTAGTTTTATTCTTAAAGGTTTTAATTTCAAATGGGTCATCCAAATCTAAGGTGCCACCGTTTTTAAATTCAATGGCACCAGGATATGCATTTAATAAATTAAGTACGTTCTCAAAATCTTCGATGTTAAAATCATCGGTACGAACTAAATATACATTCATTAAATTGATTTTTAATAAAAATACGCTAAATAAATTGTTATTTTGAAAAAAAGATGCTTTTAAGGATTCCTTTTTCCTTACTGTTCGAGTAAGACCGCATGTTTTCATTAATTTCATCTGACATACAACCGTAAGATTCTTTATCAATATTCATTGTGTTTTCAGCTTTAATATTCAACATCCTAGATGTATGAATTGCATCAAAGTCTGCTCCAATAAATGTAAAAGTCCATTTATTTGTATTCTCTAATTCTGCAATTTTTTTAGCTATTTCATGATAGGAAAAGAAGCGAGATGCATTTTCACAACCATCAGTAATTATTACAAAAACTACTGACATTTCATCCGATTCGATTCGATGATTGTATTTTTCTGAAGTATCGTGAATGTTTTTTCCAATAGCATCCAATAGCGCTGTCATTCCTCTTGGACTATATTGACCAACTTCGATAGGGTGAATTTCTGAAATTGGAGAAAATTCAACTATATTTTCAATTTGATGGTCAAAGGTTGTTAATGAACATAAAAACGCTTGATTGGGAAATTCAATTTTTAGATTACGAATTGTAGTTAAATGGTTGTTGAACCCTTGAACTGCTACTTGTTCCATTCCTGACATTGATCCACTTCTATCTAAGATGAAGTTGTAAAGTGTGGTTTTGTTTTTCATGACTTTCAATTTTTTAAAGTTTATACTTCAAAATTCGGTTAAAGTCTTTTATGAATTTATTTTTTGCAAGCTTGCAAAAAAGCAGGAAATAGAAAGTAGTTCATATTAGAATACTTCGTTAAATTTTTAAGCTGCTATTTTCCCATACTATAAGAGTTGCAGCACCTTCTCTTTATTTTTAATCAAGTTTGGGTTTATTCCAAACATTGAAATAAATCTATTTAGTAGTAATTCATTGTGATACATCGTTTTTACGTTAGCCATTGAGAATGATTTTCGATGTTCTTAAGGAATGGCCAACCAATGAGTTGTTTTTGCAATATTGATAGAAGTTAGTGACATGTTAAACTGAAAATCTAATTTATTTTCGCTTCTTGCTTGACAATCATTTAAGCCTGTAAATTGTTTTCCATCTCGGTACAAAAAATCCAAACTCATGTCTGGAATACAATCTTCTTTTTCAATTAGATAAATAAATCTTCATCCTTCTCGTCTATTGAAGCAGTTGATAAGGAATTTAGTATTTCTTGAGGCACAATTAAACTGTACAAATGTGATTGAATTGATGCTTGATCTTCGCTCTTTTTTTTCCATGAATCCAAATTAGAAAAAAAATCAAATTAAAATAGCTAGCACCTCAAAATAAGTTTTACCCCGAAAAACAAAAGTTTTATATTGATCAGAAAGGAAGTTTAGTTAATGATTTTAGTTTTACAAATCCTACAAAACGTTGTTCAGAGAAGGCACAAGTAATTTTAGAAAGATATTGTTTCAAAACAAACGTGGAAGGATTGGTTGTGTTCAATATAATTTATTTATCCACCGGTCAGATGTAGTATTAAAAATCCAGGGCAAACTCACACTTTTTTTTAAGATGAATTACCAACACGAAAACCTTGATAACAATTTAATAATAAACACTTTAACTCATTGTTGTGTTGAATAAAATAACTATATTTAACTGATTTTCAATTAGTTAAATTATTATGAAAGAAAATTTATTCTTAACCTATTTCAAAGAATTAGAAGACCCTCGAAGCCCTATAAACAAGCTTCATGAATTAAACACGATACTTCTTATTGGTGTTATAGCCACCTTGTGCGGAGCTGAAACGTGGAAACAAATGGAAGAATTTGGAAAAGCTAAGCAAAAATTGATCAAAACCTTTTTGCCTCTTCCTTATGGAGTTCCTTCAGACGATACAATCAATCGTGTTTTTTCAGCAATTGACCCAAAGAAATTTGAACTTTGTTTTATAAATTGGGCAAGCTCTTTATCTGAATCTTTTAAAGGTGAAGTAATCGCTATTGACGGAAAAACTGCAAGAGGAGCGAAATCCGATGGAATGCCATCATCCGTTCATATTGTGAGCGCATGGGCTAATGAAAGAAATATTGTAACAGGACAAGTGAAAGTTAATGACAAGTCAAATGAAATAACAGCCATACCTGAATTACTTGATTTGCTCTTTCTGGAAGGAGATGTGGTCACTATAGATGCAATGGGTACACAAACTGC
>CAMDGH010000117.1 GCA_945897755.1 Chryseobacterium gleum
TCGGGTAATGAAGATAATTGATTATTAAAACAATTTAACAATTGTAACGAATTTGGAAGTTGAGGTAATGAAGTTAATTGATTATCGTAACAATAAAGTATTTTCAAACTTTTCGGTAACTCAGGTAACGAATCCAAAGAAGTTTTTCCACAGACTAATACCTTCAAGTTTTCAGGTAGTTCAGGTAAAGTAGAAATTACGTTTTTACTTTCGTTTGGAACAAATTCTCCATTCCCCACGTCCAAAGTATCCAATCCAGTAAAATACTGAACCCCATCCAAATTTTTGATTGCTCTAGCTTCAGCATCAATCTTTTTCAAATTTTTCACATCAAGACTGGAAGTGTCTAACTGATCTCCATTGATTGCATTTGGAACAACTTCCTTCAAATACTTCGCAAAGTTTGCGTCAGGGATGGTTACATAATTTTGGGCGTATACACTGCTTGTAATTATTGTTAAAACGAATAGTACTAATTTTTTCATGGTTAAATTTTTATTGTTTATTATTTAGTAACAAACGCCATAATTTTCAGATGGTTGCCTCTTAATTTCAAAAATGCTTAAGGTTAGTGCTTGTAACTAAATTTAAAACAAAAAATATTTTCAAATTCTCTAATTTTATTTAGCGTAATTATACTACTTGATCCTTTCCATTTTAACGCAGTCAAAAAAAACTCCGCGAACTCAAAAAATCGAAAGTATTTCAAACTTGCCTTTGAGTCTTTGTGTTAAAAACACCTTTGTTTTATTTTTTTTAGAGTGCCTTTTTTTATCTCCACCAACTATCAAATACCTGATTGCTATTTGTTGGTGAAGCAATTGATCCAATTTAATTCTTTTGCTGCTTTCAAAACCCATCTGGAATTATGTTAATGTATTTGCTTGAAATAAGCTTTTCTCATTTAAGATAACGCTTGTTGGATATCTTCCCAAATATCATCTATATGTTCCAAACCGATAGAAAGTCTAACCAATCCATCTGTAATTCCAACTGCCAAACGCTCTTCTGGTTTTAGTTTAGAATGGGTAGTGGATGCTGGGTGAGTTGCAATACTTTTAGCATCTCCTAAGTTAGGAGTCAATGAAAATAATTTTAGTTTGTTTAAGAAATTTCTTCCTGCTTCAAGACCTCCTTTAATTTCAAAAGTAACAATTCCGCCACCGCCAAACATTTGTTTTTTAGCTATTTTGTAATTTGGATGACTTTCTAAGAATGGATATTTAACAAAGGAAACAGCAGCGTTTTTTTCTAATTTCTTAGCTATTTTTTGTGCTGTATTACTCATGTGATTGACACGTAAATGTAAAGTCTCTATCGACTTAGAAATAATCCATGCGTTAAAAGGACTCAAAGCCGGACCTGTATGTCTAGCAAACGCCTCCATTTTTGCGATAATTTCTTTGCTTCCTAAAATCAAACCGCCCAAGGTACGACCTTGACCATCCATGTATTTTGTAGTAGAATGAATAGAGATATGGGCTCCCAAATCCAGAGGTCTCTGTAATACAGGTGTTGCAAAACAATTATCCACCGCAAAAAGAATGTTCGCTTTTTTACAAATCTTACCAACCTTTTCTAAATCAATGATTTCCAATGCAGGATTGGAAGGCGTTTCTAAATATAAAATCTTCGTGTTTTCTTGAATTGCATTTTTATATCCCTCGTAATCTAACGCATCCACATAGGTAGTTGTAATTCCCCATTTTGGAAAAATTTCGGTAAATAGACGATGGGTAGAACCAAAAACAGAACGACTAGAAACGATGTGATCCCCAGCTTGTAATAAAGCCGCAAAGCTTGTAAAAACCGCAGCCATACCCGAAGATGTAGCCCATCCACTTTCTGCATTTTCTAACAAAGCAACTTTATCAATCAATTCCTGTACATTCGGATTCGAATAACGAGAATAGATATTTCCTTCTTGTTCATCTGCAAATACTGCCGCCATTTCTTCGGCAGAATCAAACGTGAAACTACTTGTTAAATAGAGTGGGTTAGAATGTTCTTTATGGTAGGTGCGATCGATGTGTTTGCGAATCGCAATAGTTTCTTTTTGAGCCGTTTTTAAGTAATCTTTTTTCATTTGTGATGTTTTATACTTCCACCCTGGAGGGGAGATAGAGGAGGGTGATTCTTATTATAATTAATCTTGTATTACGCGATGCGTAATCTTAATAGTAGGATCTAAACTTGCAGATACAGAGCAATATTTTTCTACACCCAATGCAACTGCTTTTTCAACTTGCTCAATCGGATCTTCCAATGAAATGTGAAAAATTAAGTTTATTTCAGAAAATGGAGAAGGAACTTCATCTTTTTTTACGGTGTTGATTTCCACTTCGTATTTTTTAAGTTCGATGCGTTTTTTCTTTAATATCAATACAATATCAATGCTTGCACATGCAGCAACACAGGATGCTAAACCATCCATCGGACGAATTCCTAGTCCTTCACCGCCAATTGCAGGGTTACAATCAAATTGTATCTTAACGCCATCGTCGCTCTTAGCTTCGAAAGCCATTTTATCGTTTAGTCGTGTAAGTGTTAAAGCCATATTAATGAGGGATTTTGTCTTTTAGTATTCCGTATAAATAAGTTCCGGCTAAAGCCCCTATGAGTAATAGGATACCGATTTTCCAATTTATTCCTAAAGATATAAATAATGGAGCAGAACAAGCGCCAGTAAGTCCCCAACCTAAACCAAAAATAATCCCTCCGCCGAAATTTGCTTTCCATTGAAATGGTTTGTCCTTGACCTCGATTGGATTATGATTTACACTTTTTATTTTGAATTTTTTGATGATCCACAAGCTGAGAGCTCCAGTTGCAATTGCTGAACCAAGTAATCCATACATGTGAAAGGATTTAAAGTAAAACATTTCTTGAATTCTGTACCAAGAAATGGCTTGTGCTTCGGTTAATACAGTAGCAAAGTAGATTCCTATCAGCATAAATGCTGCTATGTTAAGTAGTTTTTTCATTTTAGAATAAATAAGGTATGATAAAATAAGTTGCAGTCAACCCACCAATAAAAAATCCGACTGTAGCAATAAACGACGTTTTTGAAAGTTGAGACATCCCCATGATACAGTGTCCTGCTGTACATCCATTAGAATACCGTGATCCAAATCCAATTAACACTCCACCAAATAGAAAAATAGCCCAATTCTTTAAATCATAAAAATGATGGACACTCTTCAATGCATTCATATCATATCCATTCAGATTATAAAACATACCGGTTAACACTAAACCAATCGCAAAATAAAGTTGCCAAGCATCTTGTTGACGATGGTAATTAAAATAATCAGGTTTTTTTGTTATTCCTGAAAGTATAAAACGGTAAGAAGAGGATACTCCAAATTGTTTTTCTTTCAAAAGCAACAATAATGGTACGATTAGTCCAATTAATGGACCTGCAATATACCATGCTAATGGTTCGTTTTTCATAATTTTAATTTTTAAAATTCATTTATTCTGGCAATACCGCAAAAAATACATCGTGCTTTTTATTGAAGTCAATTCCAATAAAATTTTTCAAGTTTATTTTACCAGTAATGTAAGCATACTCTTTCCCTTGAAATGTTTCTTCTTTTTCGATCCACTGAAAAATTTCCAAGTTTTCAATGGAAGAAGAACCAGCATATATTTTTAACTCAATATCATTGCTGAATTCAAGAGAATCAACAGTATGTGATTTTTTATATTCGTAGGAATAATCAAATTGTAATGCTGAAATATCGGATAAAACAGCACTTGCAGTAGGGTAGGCCCCAGCTCCTTTTCCTTGGAATAATTGTTTATCAGAGAACAATGCTTCAACAGTTACCGAGTTGAATTCATTATTTACGTTGTAAGCAACATTTTCTTCAGTAATAAAATGTGGCGAAACAAATCCATGTATGCTATTTCCAATTTTTTCTCCACGAGAGAATAATTTTAAACGATATCCTTTTTCAGAAGCATAGTTAACATCCTGTGGTTTGATGTTACGAATACCATAATTAAAAATTTGTATTGGTTCTAAGGTCAAACCAAACGCATGTTTAATTAACAACAATAATTTAAACTTGGAATCGTATGCATCCACATCCAATGTTGGGTCTGATTCAGCAAAACCTAATTCGGTTGCTTCTGCCAATGCAGTCTCATAATCTTTGCCATAATTGGTTTGTGTTAGAATATAATTGGTTGTTCCATTAACAATTCCCAATACACCAGAAAGAGAATCGTTGTTGTAATATTCTTCTAAATTTCGAATAATGGGAATTGAACCTCCAACGGAAGCTTCGTATAATAAAGAAACATTATTTTCTTTCGCTAAAGATAACAAGGCGTCTAAGTTTTCTGCTAACATTTTTTTATTTGCAGTTACGACATGTTTTTTACGCGACAATGCTTCCGAAACAATGTCAAACGCTGCTTTGGAATCATCGATTAATTCTACAACTACATTGATGGTAGTGTCCGATAAAATGTCGTTTTTATCATATGAGAAATGTTCTTTACTTATACTACGCTTTTTACCTTCATTTTTAACAACAATTTTTGCAATACTTGCATCTAATAAATTTGAT
>CAMDGH010000118.1 GCA_945897755.1 Chryseobacterium gleum
ATTAACAATTTTATAATTACAAAATATGACAAAGGATAAATTTATTGAGTTGCACAACAAATACCAACCTTGGTTTGGTAGACCTATTGAAATAGTTACTTCAAATAGCTTGTTAAATGAATCTCATTATAAAAAATTTCTTCTAATTGATATTAATGGTGTATTTGAAAAAGAAGTCGATGGTAAAGAAGTTGTACCATTGCCTTATGTAGCAATTAAAGATCTGGTAAATTTTCAAGTGCATAATATTTCTTTAGTGACATTTGACAAAACAGTTAGGTTAATTAATTTAGGGGGTTCGAAAACACTAAAACTTTCAAATACAAACAAGATTGGAAATATAAAAGTTGACAACTTTCTTGAATGTGTTGAATTTTTTATCATTCAAATTAATTCTCATTTCGGAAAGTCAGCACTTGAATGGAAAAATATAGCAAGCAAAATTGCAATTAGTTTTAATTCACAGCGAACTTTTCAAAGCCCTATTTCAATCACAAATAAATTAATACTATCTTCTCTAATTACCAATCAAGTTCAACCAGTATTTAATCTGTCAAAGAATTATCCATTTGACCAACCAAACATTAATTCACAAATCGAGTACTTTGATACATTAGAAATCATTATAGAAGAACTAAGTCCTATAAACGAAGACTATGAATTAACTTTTGTGTATGAGAAAAGAATATAATCTACAGCTAACATTTAGATAACTAGCAAAAACCCTCCATATTAAAGCCATATACGTGGGCTTTTTTTTGTCAGTTCGTTTTGGCTTAGCCCCTCACTTTTCTCTAAGGTGGAAAAGCAGCATTTTCAGTCTTTTAATTACTATATTTATGAACGAATTGATGATCGTTTTTTCACAGTCTGGCGTTAGCTGAAAACATAAAAAAACGAAAGATAATCAATAAAAGTATATATAAGTAATGAAAATATTATTCGTAATCGGGACAGGTAGTTTTTTCGGAGGTATTCTCCGTTACTTGCTTTCTCAATTCGTCCAGTCAAAGTTTCTTTCCGCTTTCCCTTTTGGTACATTGACAGTAAATATTATCGGCTGTTTTCTCATCGGACTGGTTTTCGGACTGACTGACAGAGGAACCCTTACACCAGAGTGGCGTCTGTTTCTTGCAACTGGAATGATTGGCGGGTTCACAACATTTTCTGCTTTCTCATTCGAGACAGTTGGACTGCTTCGTGACGGACAACTTTGGTATGCGACAGCATACATTGTTGGAAGTGTAATCATCGGTCTGCTCGCAACATTCATCGGTATTTCAATCATTAAATTTTTCTAACCAATGGACAATGACGGACACGATACATAAAACGCCAGCCCCATTCTATTTAGATAACTAGCAAAAATCCCATATTAAATCCCTATACCTGGGCTTTTTTTGTTAGTTCGTGCTGGCCGAGTACCTCACTTTTCTCTTAGTTGGAAAAGCAGCATTTTCAGTCTTTTAATTACTATATTTATGAACGAATTGGTGATCGTTTTTTAACAGACTGGCGTTAGAGTGAATTTAAAACAGATGTTTTGGTGCAAGACGGGCTAACCGCTTAATTTAAGAAACAACAAAAAAGTTGAGACAAGAAAACAACTCGAAAAACAGGGAGTATTCTAAAAATCCAAAAGAGTAGGAACAAAATTTAAAAAAAGAACAAAATGAAAAATTCATTCATTTTAGCAACGATGTTGCTTATGTGTATTAGTGCTAATGCTCAAAAAGTTTACACGGAAGATGTGGCGTCAAGAGCGGACATAAAAGTTTATGTTGAAACTGTTGAATCAAGAGCTGACCTTTTAGTATATAAAGAAAATGTAGCGTCAAGAGCAACTGGAAATGAAGGTGTTTGGTATTTTGAAAGTGTGAAGTCAAGAGCCGATAAGAGTATTTATTTTGAAAGCGTTGCATCAAGAGCTGATTTGAAAATCTGTTTTACTAATGTTAAATCTCGTGCTGGTTGGAAAAATAGCTCAAAAAAAAATTTAATGTATTAAAATATTCACATAACATTTGGAGAACGAGCAGAAACTCACAATTAAATCCCTATACCGGGGCTTTTTTTGTTAGCCCGTGTTGGCTGAGTAACTCACTTTTCTCGTAGGTGGAAAAGGAGCATTTTCACTCTTTTAATTACTATATTTATGAACGAATTGATGTTCTTTTTTTTCACAGACTAACGTTAGCTCTAGTTTAAACTTAATTTTTTATAAATGAAAACGAAATCATTAATTTTTACTCTTTTGTTAAATTCTATTATTTGCCTTAGCCAGGAAAATAGAGTAATCGAAAATGTTTTGTATAAACCCACAGAGTCTGAAAAAGCAAGAAAATATTATAATGAAGCCATTGATTATTTTGAAGAAAAGAATTTTGAAAAAGCCGTTGAACTATACAAACTGGCTATAATTGAAGACCCAAACTATATTGATGCTTACGATAATTTAGGATTATCGTATAGGCATCTCAATTTGTTAGACAGCGCAGAAAGTTACTATTTGCTTTCCCATAGTAAATACCCAAAGGGTACTGTCGCGATTGGAAATTTAGCAGTTGTACAAGAATTTAAAGGTAATTCTGAAGGCGCAATAGCATATTATAAACAATCTATTGAACTTGAGCCAGAAAATCCAGAAGGTTATTATGGATTATCCCGAATCCAGCTTAATGTTAAAAAATATGGCGAGGCGTTCAAAAATGGACAACTTGCAGAAAAATATTATAAGCAAATAAATAGTCCATATATCGGAGATTGCTACTACTTACTCTGCTTAATATGCTATAATAATAAGGATAAACAATTATCACAAAAATATCTTGCTCTTTCAAAAGCTGCTGGAATTGCTGTGGATAAGAACCTCGAAAAAAATTTAAAATAAAAACTACAGTTTACATTTAGATAACTAGCAAAAACCCCCATATTAGACCACTATAAATGTCCTTTTTTTGTTAGTTCGTGTTGGCTGAGCCCCTCACTTTTCTCTAAGGTGGAAAAGGAGCATTTTCAGTCTTTAATTATTATATTTATGAACGAATTGATGTTCTTTTTGGCGTAATGGTCAAAATTAATGGTAAAAATGCCCCAAAGCCTTATTATTGTTAGCTTTGAGGCAAATCAAAGACTATGAATAAAAAAAGTGCTTTTACTGCGGTAAAGGATTTGTGCAAAAATATGGATTTGTAAACGGAGTTCAACGTTTTAAATGTGTTATATGCAACAAACAATTTATAGGTGGGCAACGATTAAACAACGCTGAACTTTGGCAAGAATATGTAAAAGGAAAGCAAACTTATTTACAATTATCAATTAAATATGGTTGTTCGATTAAGACGATTCAAAGAAGAATTGACCAGCATATTGTTAGCTTTGAAAAGCAAGAACCACGCAAAGTAATTGTACTTATGGACACGACATATTGGGGCAAAAATTTTGGAGTTATGCTTTTTAAAGATAATATTACCAAAGAAAATCTCCTGAAATATTATGTGAAGTATGAGACAAATTTAGTTTACATTCAAGGAATAAATGAATTAAAAAAGCTAGGATTTATAATTTCTGCGATGGTTTGTGATGGAAGAAAAGGACTAATTCAATCATTTGAAAACATACCAGTTCAAATGTGTCAGTTCCACCAATCTGCAATTATAAGGCGGTATTTGACAAAAAATCCAAAATTAAAAGCATCACAAGAATTAGTGGAGGTTGTTGATTTATTGACAATTACAGACAAAGAATCGTTTATAGGAGCACTGGGGTTATGGTATGAAAAGTGGGAAGACTTTTTAAAGGAACGAACCATAAGTACTGTTACTAACAAAAGTACATACACACATAAAAAATTACGAAGTGCTTACAATAGTTTGAAAAACAACTTGCCTTGGCTTTTTACTTGGTATGATAATTATGAACTAGGGATTCCCAATACGACCAATGCAATAGATGGACATTTTTCAGATCTAAAAAATAAATTGAGAAATCATAACGGACTTTCGCTAGAGAGAAAGAAGAAGTTTATAAATGAGTTTTTAAAGGCATAAAGCTCTCTAAAAACATCAAAGGAAACCAATATAGTTTCCTTTGATTGACTTTTTTGTCGAGCATCAAATATATCCCTATCAAGTTGCTCTCCAGCAGAGCTTGGTTCCGTTTTTACTTGATAATCAAAAGTAATAAGATATAAAATTATACCATAAATCAATGAAATTAAAAACCATTAAAAATGTCCACTTGAGCAAAAGGTCTAAAAAAAACCATTAATTTTGACCATTACACCTTCTTTTTTTTACAGACTGGGGTTAACGATCTACAAAACAACCATCGAAAGACAAACAAAATATAGAGAAAAAAAATGGACCTTAAGTGCATCTTATGAAAGTTTTAAGGATTATCAATGTTTATTCATAATACAAATACGTTTGGAATTGGATAATAAATTTATTTGGTATATTTTAAACCTTTAGA
>CAMDGH010000119.1 GCA_945897755.1 Chryseobacterium gleum
TTTTATGCACAAGCAAATAATATTAGATCGATTATTCAATTGCCAAAAAAGATTGATACCCTTAAGTCAGTTCTAATCCATGCTGCTAATTTAGAGTTACCTGTTAAGTTTGATGAATTATTCACTCCAAGTTCCCGCATTAGTATACAGATATTCAATAGTGAAAGTGATTCTACATTAACATTGATTGGTTTTGCTAATTACGATAAAGATAAAAAAATGTACGTAGTTGATGTTAAAGATCATATTCAACGTCTTGTATCTAAACAAAGAATTAATTTGGGTTTAATTATTTCTCCTATGTTTTTCAGTAATAGTGCTGAAAGAATTGTTTTTTGTGGAAATAAAGATGTTACAAAGCCTATGTTGAAATTAAAATATTCATCTTTTTAAATTTAAATCTATGTGTGGTATAGTTGCTTATTTGGGTAAAAAAGAAGCTTTTCCCATTATTATTAAAGGATTGTCAAGGCTAGAGTATAGGGGTTATGATAGTGCTGGAGTTGCTTTATTAGCGGATGAAGGAGACTTGATTTTATTGAAAAAACAAGGTAAAGTTTCAAACTTATTAGACTTCACTTTAGGTAAAAAGACGGATGCAACGATTGGCATAGGTCATACGCGTTGGGCTACACACGGTGAACCGACTGATGAAAATGCTCATCCTCATTCCTCTATGGATAATCGAATCGCGCTAATTCATAACGGGATAATTGAAAATTACGATTTAATCCGAAAAGAGTTGATTCATAGAGGATATGTATTTAAAAGTCAGACTGATACTGAAGCTTTAGTTCATTTAATTGATGATATTCAAAAAACAGAGAAAATTAGTTTGTATGACTCTGTATGTCAGGCTCTTAAGAGTGTTGTGGGAGCCTATGCTATTGTAGTTATTTCCAAAGACAATCCAGATCAATTAATCGCTGCAAGAAAGAGTAGTCCATTAGTGGTTGGTATTGGAGAGGGTAATGAATTTTTCGTCGCTTCTGATGCGAGTCCAATCATCGAGTATACAAATCAGGTGGTGTATATGAATGATGAAGAAGTTGCTGTTTTGGATAGAAACAATGGGCTTAGGATTACAAGTATTTCAAAACAAGAAAAAACACCCTATATCCAAGAGTTAGAATTACAAATTGATTCTATCGAAAAGGGTGGTTATGATCATTTTATGCTTAAAGAAATCTTTGAGCAGCCTCGTTCTATTCATGATTGTTTTAGAGGTAGATTGAATGCATCTACTGGCATGGTTCAATTGGGTGGTATAAAAGAGTATGAAAAAAGAATACTTAATTCCAAAAGAATCATTTTTATCGCTTGTGGTACTTCTTGGCATGCATGCCAGGTTGGTGAGTATTTGATTGAAGGTCTAGCGAGAATTAATGTAGAGGTTGAATACGCAAGTGAGTTTAGGTATCGAAATCCAATTATTTCTGAAAGAGATGTTGTAATTGCGGTTTCTCAGTCTGGTGAAACAGCAGACACGATTGCTGCATTGGAAATGGCAAAGTCAAGAGGAGCTTTAACTATTGGTATTTGTAATGTTGTTGGGTCATCTATTTCACGTATCACAGATGCAGGCTCTTATACCCACGCTGGACCTGAAATTGGTGTAGCATCTACTAAAGCATTTACAGCTCAAGTAACGGTGTTGACTTTATTGGCATTTCGATTAGCTTATAAAAACGATACTTTAGGTACAAATCGATTTAGATCATTACTAACTGAATTAGAAGCGATGCCTGATAAGGTAAAGCGTATATTGGATAAAAATTTGTTAATCAAAGAAATTGCATTTCATTACAAAGATTGTACAAATGCATTGTATTTAGGTAGAGGGTCTTCATTTCCTGTCGCTTTAGAAGGAGCTCTTAAATTAAAAGAAATTTCCTATATACATGCGGAAGGTTATCCTGCAGCCGAAATGAAACATGGTCCTATTGCACTTATTGATAAAGAAATGCCTGTTATTGTTATTGCTACAAAGGGTACTTCGTATGAAAAAGTGGTAAGTAATATTCAAGAAGTTAAAGCTCGAAAAGGGAAGGTGATTGCGATTGTTACAGAAGGTGATGTTCAAGTTGCTGCTATGGCTGATCATGTGATTGAAATCCCTGATGCGGATGAGAACTTAGTTCCGATAATCGCTACAATTCCATTACAGTTATTATCATATCATATCGCTGTTTTTAGAGGATGTAACGTAGATCAACCAAGAAATCTTGCTAAGTCTGTTACGGTTGAATAGTGTGAAAGGTATTTGGGTTGGTCTATTCGTGTTTTAGAGGGTTCCAGAAGGTTTTTTCTCTGGACGTTTTTAGTAAATGGGTGTAATTTACCTTCGAATATCAATGGGATTTTTAGAAAAAGATGTAATTCATGAAACTTCTTGTCGTTACGAAAGGAAAAGGTAATGGACTGAATAAAATGGGTTAGAATTACCTTTTTATCTTCAAATGAAAAAAACTTTTTTGAAGTAAATACTTAGAATCATTTTTTGAATGTATCAGTTATTGGTTTATCAGGAATAAAAAAATGACCTCTTTCATATACGAGAGTAGATATATACCAATCCTTTTCTTCTTTACTCATTTTAGAAATGGCTTCAGCTTCTGAATCACCAAAACTTTGATATGGGTTATGATTTATTTTTTTAATATTAGAAACTGATACTGTATCATTTTTTTTTTTTTGTTTAATAACTTGACTAAACCCTAAATTAGAAAGAGTCTTTTTCTATTTACACACTTTTCGGGATAGTGTCATTTATAAATATGGATAATTTATAAATTAATCTACCCTAAAATCACAGTTGTTGTCTCCTCCTTCCATAACAGTAATTTTGTTTTTGTCTAAATCTAAATTCAAACAATTGTAAATTGGTCCCAACACAAATGATTTAAATTGTAAAATCCCATTTCTTTTCTCTATAAAAGTATAGCCTCTTACACCATTAAATTTATAAGTGTTTTTGCTAATTTTTTCAACATCGCCCAATTTTGTTCCTCTGGCATTTTCAACTGAATATTCTTGGCCCACTAATCCCCCAATAACCTTAACATTTTTAATTTTTTTTTTAAATCCAGAAGGTTTGTTATCAATGTGTTATGCCTCTCATTTATAATAATTTGATTTGAAAAATTGGTGTAACATCCCTGTAAAAGGGTATATTCTTCCTCAATTAATTCTGATCCTTTAGACCATCGTTTATAGATTTTATCAGTTGAAGATTTACACTTATCAAGTTCCTCCTTAATTACTTTTGGATCCGTTATTTCAGATAAATTTTGGGTTTGAGCGTAAGTTTTTGAGCCTAATATTATTAGTAAAATTAATTGTATGAATATTCTAGCGTTAATTATCATTTTGATTCAATTTTTTAATTGATTTCTATTCTAAATTTACAATCATTTAAATTATTATCTACTGCTATAACTGTTATATCGTGTGTAGAATATTTTAAATTTAATGCCCTATATACTGAATTTTGTGTTGATTGTGTAAATGAGTTTGTTATTTCACTTGTCAGAGGGTCTTTACTTTGTTTTAAGAAAGTATATCCTCTAATACCATTAAATTCGTATTGGTTGATATTATTTTTTTTAATTGTAGCAATGAGATTTCCTCTACTATCAGTAACATTATATTTTAATCCAACTAATCCCCCTTCAACTTGACTATTTTTAATTTTTCCATTTTTCAACACACTTGAAATAAGAGTCATAACATCCTCATTAATCCTAATTTGATTTGAGAAGTTAGTATAACAATGTTGTAAAATAATATATTCTTCCTCAATTAATTCTGATCCGCCTAACCATCGCTTGTATATTTTATCAGTTGAAGATTTACACTTATCAAGTTCCTCCTTAATTACTTTTGGATCTGATTCTTTAGTTAGTTCTTTTACCTGACTGAAAAGATTTTTTCCAATTATCAAAAAACTAAGTATTAAACTAGCTTTCAATAGAATATTTCTCATAAATCCCTATTTTTGATAAAATTAATAATATTTATGAAGAATTCAATAAGACTTCAAATCAAGTTTGTAAATTTAGTATTCCTTATTTTTTTAATGTTCTGTGATTTTTTAATGGGTCAAATCCGAG
>CAMDGH010000120.1 GCA_945897755.1 Chryseobacterium gleum
ATATTGGACGCAGATCGTTTGCTTCCAATTATTACATGAAATTTCCTATCGGGTATTTAATGAACCAGACTGGTCATACTTCTGAGCGATCCTTTCTTGCTTACATTGGAAAGTCTAACGCTGATTATTCTTTGGCTTTTGCGGATGAATTATTCGATAAGAAATAATCTCTATCACTAAAAGCCTTAAGGAAACCATAACTTAAGGCTTTCACCTCTTTTGTTACTAAATTACAAGAAGTAAAATAATAAAAAATTAATTTTATTATTGACCTCTAAATCCCCAATAAAACCAACTAAAAACAGCTTTAGTTGACTGGTAAAAGTCAACTAAATAATCATTCCACAAATTTCATATGTATTTACTTTTGAATACCTTAACGGTATGATTTGGGAAAAACAAAGAAAAAAAACGAAGAAAAAATTAGGTTACAGCGGATTGGAAAACTCATTTTTAACCACTCCTTTTACTATCCTTGAAAAGTTACTTAAACATAGAATCAGCTTCATTAGAAATACTTTTTCGAGCATTCTAAATTTAAAAATAGATTACTTGATTAGAGGTAGTCCCTATTTTTCGAACAGGCGAACTAAATGTTTTGTTAGTTCATATTTATAATTTTTTATTCATTTAAAAATTTAAAAAATGCAATATCAAGCTAAAAATATAACAAAGTCGGTTCCATATTCTCCTTATAAAATGGATGAAGAATCGGATAGATATCGTTGCTGTAAAAATTGTTCTAAAGAATTTATGACTCCGCATCGACAAAGAATATTTTGCGACGACGAATGCAGTAATGAATATCATAATGCGCAAAAACGATATAATCGTGATATGAAAAAATTACAGGACGAAATTGAAAGTCAACAGCAAATAGATGTGGCTGAAGAAATAATTGAAGAAGCAAATAAAGTTACAATTGAAGAAACGATAGACGAAACGATAGACGAAACCGTTGAAGCAAAATTAAAATCAAACTTATCTATTTTAGAGAGTTTAATTGTTGCTAAAGATGGAACAAAGTATTACTTTGAAGTTCTTGAATCCTATGGCTTCGATTTCAATTATTACAATGGTAGAGGTAAATTATTTAATATAGATCCTATACATAACAGTCATTTTATTCAGGTTGGGACATTTCGTTTATGCCGAGTAGAATACTCAGAAATTTTAATAACTAATTTAATAAACAAACCATTATGAATTACTCAAAAATAGATGAGCTTTTTGGTACTCCACTTAATCAAGTACCAAGACCTCACAAACCGTTTCAGATTAAACCGTTGCATGTTGCTCTTTTATTGGTTGGTGGTGTATTACTCTATAAAGGTTGCCAAAAATTCAAAGAAGACTTTTTGAATATCAGGAAAAACAAATTTATGGTTCCTATAAAACTGAAAGAGGATAAAAAGGATTAACCCCAAAAAGCCACTAGGAAGATTCTTAGTGGCTTCTATTCTTTTATATCATAATTAAAGTGTTTCATTTCCGAGTTTTCTGTATCGTATCAATCAATTTTTATAGTCCAAGAAATTGCGCTTAATCTCTCCTGTATCATTTTTAATGTTTCTAAAATTGCTTCATTGTTAGGGAATGCTCCATACACTAAATTTCTAAAATCGCCGTCATAAATTGGTTTCAACGCACTCCATACATTTTCTAAATCTTTAAATATTAATGCTTCTTTAGGATGGTAATTCAGCCATCTATTATTATTTCTAAAACTTACAATATCATCATTGGCTACTTTTAAAAGCATACTATCAAAATCTGTGGATTGAAAAAATTGTAGGAATTCATCTTGTTTAAGTAGCTGATGTAAATCATAGGTATGCCTTATCTTTTTCTTTAAATCATCCATTGGATTTTCTCCATAAGAAAAACGTACTAAACTCATTATTTTTTCGCAAATGGTTCTTACAGGTTCTAAAGCCAGCAAGTCGAAAGGAAGTAGTCCATTTTCTTTCGCAATATCAGACTGATTGTTATCTAACATCATTTGACCAACAAATGAAACAATGCTTTTCGTGGTATATGGTTCATAATATCCCAGCCAAGTTGCTTCTACAACTATTACATCTCTAACCTGACCATAATTACCTTTAAATTCTTTATTGTAGGAATGTGCTGTTTTTCGGTTCATACCCATTTTCTGAGTATGTCCCTCTATGTTTACTTCAGGTAAAACTGCATTTACAACATCACTGATTGTCTTTATTTTTGTCGTAAGTCTATTGTTTGATTCACCCTCTCTCCGTAATACTACCAAATCAATATCTTCAGAAAAGCGTTCTATCAGATGATAACATTTGGATAGCGCTGTTCCGCCTTTAAACACCGTGTCTTTGCCAATTTCATTATGAAAGATGGTAAATAAAGCATACGTAACCCAATAGTCTTTTTCTACAAACTCGGGTGGAATATTCATTTGCTGTGCTGTGATCCTTACCGCATCCCGAAATAGTGGTATGTTTTGATGTAACCTCATTTTATATTCCAATTTTGCATAGTGGACAACTCATTTTCTTTTAAACCTAATTGTATTTTTGTAAGTGGGTTTAGACTTTGTTTTAGCTTTTCGGTATTTGTTTCTATGTTCAGGTTTTCCAACATTGCACCAACCAATGCCCTTACTCGTGTTGGATAGAGCAAAGCATACTTCACCAAATCCAAAAGTTGCTTTTCATTCAAACTAAATATTTGACTACTCAATATTTTTACCGCTTGACTTACCGAACAATCAGGTATTCGTTTAATATCTTTTATAGCATCTAAAAAACCTAACAGTTCATAATTAGCTTCAGTCACTTCTGCATAACTTTTAACGGCATCTGCCTTTAATGCACCCCTGTTTATCGAAATTCGTTTGCTGCGACTTGCTATTTTAATTCGAAAAGCCATTTGTGTAGTTAATCCCATTCGGTTGTAAAGTGAATATCCTGTTTCGTATGCAATTCGTTTTCCGTTTTGAAACAAATAAGGTCGAAGTTGTTCACTATAATCTGGCTGTAATTCTCCAAAAACAGTTTGTTCTGGTTTGTAAAAAACACCTTTCGATATCTTTTTAATGACGCCTTTTTCTTGCAAGCGCTCTAAGACTTTTGCTGCGGTTTGATACTCCTCTTTAGCAATACACAAATCAGCATACCCGAAGGTTTTGCCTACAGTAAATTTCTCTATTTGGGTTCGTATTTTCGTTGCCAAGTTCATAATGTAAAGATAACTAAATTCTCGAATTGTCAAGTTTTTTGAACATAAAACTTGACAATTATTCTACCAATAACAACTATATAAATACAATTTCTGATTTTATATTCGTTACTCTTTTAAATTTTTCAGAACTAGAATGTGGAACAATCTATAAACCTTAATTATTTCAATAAATAATTAAATTCCGAGCTTAGCAATTATTTGAATTATCGTGGAAAATAATTACGGCCGTTAAAGGTTGATTAAAATTAAAAACGATTAAATCATAAAAAATTAATTACCAGTTAAATATGAAGAATACAGCCGTTAACTAACGTGAAAAATGTAAAACAAGGTTAACGGCTGTTTACTATTGGAATACCTCATTACAAAAACAACTTTTAGATAGGTAAAATTATACTTTTAACAATTTTAATTTAATAAACTAATAGTTGGTTTTTATGTTTCTAAAATAAATGAGATTGTAATAAATATTTCTTCCCTATTTTAACTCTTAATTTTTATAAGTAAAGCCATGGAAAATAAATATTCAATCAAAGGTATGATACTTGATATTTGTTCAATGAAACCTCACATCTCTAAATTGCTAATATCGAACAAACCCTATGTTCCCATTTTAGAATACTTAATGAAGTTTGATTATTACGACGAAGATAATTTCAGCCCGCCAACTGCAAAAATGATCGAAACAGAAACAGGTATAAAGTATGGGAAAATAAGAAACCTACTTGAAATGCTTTATAACGAAATTA
>CAMDGH010000121.1 GCA_945897755.1 Chryseobacterium gleum
GGCTGAATCTAAACCCTCATTTGCTGATTTACCGCACCGAAGAATAAAATCGGTAATCGATTATTTTATTGAAAATGGAATTGAAGCAGATCGTTTATTCAGTAATCCGATTGGAAGTTCAGAACCAAACGAAGAAATTCTTGCAGACGACGATGATGAACTGAAAATGGCGAAAAACAGAAGGGTTATGTTTAAGGTTATAATTAAATAATTACTTAATTTCATTCATGAACACGTTTGTTGTAGGTCAAAAAGTTGGTTTTCTTAAGGAAAAAGGTGAAGCAATAATCCAGGAAATCATTGACAAAAATTGGGTGCTTATTACTGACGAACTTGGATTTATTCAAAAAAGACAAGTGAGTGATTTAATACGCGTTTTCGGAAGTGATTATCAACTAGAAAATTTAATAATCCCTTCTGAAAAAGTAAAGTCTAAGCAAGTAAAAAAAAGTATTCCAGCAATCAAACAAATTAAAAAGGAAACTACTTGGGAAATAGACCTTCATATCGAAAAAATTACAACTACTCACACAGCTCTTTCAAACACTGAAATTTTAATAAAACAACTTCATACATTTCGCAGTAAATTTTTAAGTGCAAGGGAATCTCGAATTCAACGTTTAATTGTCATTCATGGCGTTGGTGAAGGTGTCCTAAAAAGTGAAATACATGCTTTTTTACACAAACAAGATTCTATTAGCTATCACGAAGCATCTTTTCACAACTATGGCAAAGGAGCAACAGAGATAAAGTTTTTCATTAGCAATTTCTAATCATGAAGATTTTACTATCGCCCGCAAAATCGCTTGATTACACTAGATCATTCCAAAAACCGTTTACAAGTATCCCTTTATTTACGAAAGAAAGTAAAGCACTTATTGACATACTGCGTTCATATTCAGATGCTGATATAGCAAAATTAATGTCCCTCTCTCCCTCTCTTGCTTCAATCAATTCTGAACGTTTTAAACAATGGAGTCAAGCGACTACTGAAGATGAATATCATAAAAGTTGTATTGAAGTATTTAACGGTGAAGCCTATAAAGGATTAGCTGGTGTTGATTTTTCTAAGGAAACTTTTTTAACCGCTCAATCATCGCTTAGAATTCTTTCGGGACTTTACGGGATTCTTAAGCCATTAGATTTAATTGCGCCTTACAGACTTGAGATGGGAACAAAACTTCATATTAACCCCTCTATTACTTCATTATACGCATTCTGGGGAACCAAAATAAGCGATTTCTTGAATACAGAGGAAGAGGAAAGTATCGTAAACCTAGCTTCGATAGAATACTTTAAGGTAATCCAAACATCAAAATTAAAAGCGGATGTTATTACCCCTGTTTTTAAAGAATTAAAAAATGGGCAAGCGAAAACAATCATGATGTATGCAAAACACGCACGTGGAGCAATGGCTTCTTTTATATTAAACAACAAACTTAATTCTGCAGCAGAAATTAAAAACTACTGTCAAGACAATTATTCGTTTGATGAACATTTATCGTCAGAAAAAGAATGGGTATTTGTTCGATAAGGTACTTTAAAACGGTTCAAACACCCACATTTTTTCCAGCAATATAGCCAGTTGTCCAGGCAGCTTGAAAGTTAAAACCTCCTGTAACACCATCAATATCCATCACCTCACCTGCAAAAAACAAGCCCGGAATCAACTTGCTCTGCATCGTTTTTACATCAACTTTATCCAAAGAAACACCTCCAGCAGTAACAAACTCTTCTTTAAAGGTCGTCTTACCTTCAACTGAATAACGATCGTTAATTAAGTTATTCACTAACCTATTCGTACTTTTAATTGATAGTTCTTTCCAACGAGCTTCTATCGATACTCCTGATTTCTGGATTAGAAAACACCAAAACCGAGTCGATAAACCAAATGGATTATAATTAGCTATTTTCTTATCTGAGGCATCCATTTTAGCCTTTGCTAAGATTACACGTGCATTATCCTCTTTCATTTCCGAAAGCCAATTGATTAACACCGCAAATCGGTACCCTTTTTCAGCTAAATCACGAGCAGCAAAAGCAGATAGCTTTAAAATAGCAGGACCACTCATTCCCCAATGGGTAATCAACAAAGGGCCACTCGCTTCCCACTTCGATGCTTCGATACGAACAACTGTTTTTTCCACAACAATTCCCATCAATTCCTTAACCGATTCATTAGGCATATTAAAAGTAAACAAAGAAGGAACAGGAGGTATAATTGGATGCCCCAGATTACTTAAGCAACTCAATGTCGCTAATTTAGGCTGGCCTCCAATCGTGAAAATAATACGTGTTGCTTCAAAATTATCATTCAATGATTCAAGTACAAAAACACCATTTTCGCAGCTTCTAATTCCATGTATCGGTGTTTGGATTAATACAACAACTCCTAATTCACGTGCTTCTTTTTCAAAGCAATCAATAATCGTTTGAGAACTATTAGAACTAGGAAAAATACAACTATCCGCTAGGGTATCTAAACCAATACCTCTCTCTTTAAACCATTCTATTGTAGATGTTGTATTGAATTGCTCAAAAGCTTTACGTAAAAAATTTGCACCTCGGGGGTAATATGAAGCTAATTTTTTATTATCAAAACAAGCGTGAGTGACATTACATCTCCCTCCACCAGAAACTTTGACTTTTGCTAAAACCTTATTTGACTTCTCAAAAATGGTAACGCTTGCATCCGGAAACTGTTTTTTTGCAGTAATAGCTGAGAAAAAACCGGCAGCCCCTCCGCCAATGACAGCTATTTTATTGACTATTTGCATGAGAACAAAGATAAGGATAAAAATAGGTTTGGAAATAGAAATAAAAATCGAATAAACACACTTAATTCCCAATAGGGGAACTTTTTTTGTATGTTTGTTTAAAAGTACCTAGTAATTTAGGATACTACATATTCAAATACAAAATACATAAATGACAAACTATAAAAATTGAAATTATGACTAAAAAACTAATAATTAAGCTTATTTTCTTTCTTTATCCATTTTCCATCTTCTCACAAATAAATAGTAAGAATCCTGATACTTTGTTTTATAATAATGATAAAAAACACAAATTAATTAAAACCATCACTATTGAAAATGGGAATGAAAAAACAATCAAGAACTATTATCAAAACGGATTGATTGAATCATTGTTAAATTATAAAGATGGTTTGCTTGAAAAACGCCAAAGTTTTTGGGAAAATGGCGAAAAACAAGTATTGAGTTTATACAACAACGGTCTCCTCGTTAAACGAGAGACATGTGGTTGGTATCAAAGTGGTTTACTTTCTCAGCTGGAAAATTTTAAAATTGTAGAAAACAACGATTCCTTACAATCGGTTTTGGATGGAAAATTTGAGATGTATTATTCAAATGGATCTCTTCAAAAGCAAGGTCATTATAAAAACAATCAAAAAAATGGTGAATGGTTAGAATATTACGACAATGGTAACAAGAAATCGCAGATAAACTACCAAGATGATGTAATGGATGGTAAAGCCTTGTATTATTACAATTCAGGGCAACTAAAATCAGAAAACCGTTATAAAGTAAACGACAACTTTAAGAATTCTAAGTACGAAGCTTCCACATTGACTGATGGAGAGCAAAAATATTACTATGAAAACGGCAAAATAGAAAGTATAAGTCATTATGAAAAGGGGAAGAAAAACGGATTATTTGAATCGTGGAACATTGCCGGAGTAAAAAAATCAGAAATAAACTTTTGCCTTGATGTTTATTGTGGCAATTT
>CAMDGH010000122.1 GCA_945897755.1 Chryseobacterium gleum
TAGGAGGTCTAAATTATTCCTTATATTCCTTTGAAAATGATGCGAAAGCTAGTGCATTTTACACAATTTCGAGTGTAAGTAATATCGGATTGCGAGTAGGAACTGGATTAGATTTTAAATTAACTAAAAACGTTCACCTTGTAGGTAAATTTCATACAAATTTAGGGATTCTAAACATCGCACATACGAATGAAAGCTTAGTAGATCCAAAAGGATTAGCGAGTGTTAAAATAAAAGACATTAGTTTTAACGGCAATCAATCTTCTTTTCTAGGATTAGGTATCCGTTTTTTATTTTAAGCGTTTTACGGAAGATTTTTGATTTTAATGTAACCATAAAAAAACTCGATTTCAAAAGTGAAATCGAGTTTTTTTATGTCTAATAATTTATTTTCTAATTTCCAATTGTTTTTCCATTCACAAAATTCACTTTTTGAATCTTAACAACTACTTTTTAAGTATCATTAATTCATGCTTTTTCTAGATCTTCCCTTGTTTCCCCTATTGCAATAGGAGAATAGTAAGCATCTTAATTTAGCTTTCAATTTGTTTATTTTTACAGAGAAGTCACACAGTGCTTTTATTCACATAAATAATGGTTATAAAGCTCCAATTTTAAATTCTGAAAACAATTATTTATAAAATAAATAGGCAAGAAAAATTGATGCCATAATTCCTACAAAATCAGCTGCTAAACCTAATTGTGCAGCGTATCGAATTCGAGTAATACCTACTGAACCAAAATAAACAGCTAAAATATAAAATGTAGTATCTGTACATCCTTGAAATGTTGATGCTAATTTCCCTGCAAATGAATCTACACCTTTAGATTGAAACACTTCTAACATCATTGCCCTTGCACCAGGACCACTAAATGGTTTCATAAATGCAACTGGTAATGCGTCAATAAAAGCTAATGATGTTACACCCATAGCAGTCAATACATAGCCAATTCCGTCAAACAACGCTTGCATGGCACCAGAGGATCGAAAAACAGACACTGCTGCTAAAATTGCAATGACAAAAGGTAAAATTCCGATTGCAATTTCAAACCCTCCCTTTGCTCCTTCTACAAAAGACTCATAAATATTTACTTTTCGAATTGCACCTAAGACAATAAAGGATACAATTGTTCCGAATAAAACAAAATTTCCAACAAAATCTGAAACTGTAGTTATTGATTGAGGATGATAAATACACCACGTTAATAAACCAAAAATTAATGCACTCATTCCTCCGATATAAGCAAAAACGACGGGATTGAATAAATTTAATTTTTGCTTTATTGAAACCAAAATTAATCCTGTTATAGTACTACAATAAGTAGCAAATAAAATTGGCATAAATACATCAGTAGGATTTACGGATCCACTTGAACTTCTATAAGCAATAATACTAACTGGAATAATTGTTAGTCCCGAAGTGTTCAGTACTAAAAACATTATTTGTGCATTACTCGCAGTGTCTTTTGAAGGATTTAACTCCTGAAGAAATTTCATTGCTTTCAAACCAATCGGAGTCGCTGCATTGTCCAATCCCAACATATTAGCACTGTAATTTAACATAATCGCTCCTGCTGCTGGATGACCTTTTGGAATCTCCGGAAATAAACGAGAGAATAATGGGGAAACAAGTTTTGATAAAATATTTACAATGCCCGCTTTCTCTCCAATGGTCATCATTCCCATCCATAAACACAAAGCGCCTGTTAATGAAATAACCATTTCGAAACCACCTTTTACGGTTTCAAAAAGCCCCTCAACGATTACTTTAAAAATATTTAAATCATGAAATATAAAAGCTTTACCACATGCCATAGCCATAGATATGACAAATAGTGAGATCCAAATTCTATTTAACAGCATTTATGAAAAAGTTTACTTAAATCAAAAAATTCCAACTAAAATAATATAATAACTCTTCAAATAGAATTAATCAGAGTATATAAGATTTAAGTTAATGATTATCAGAACATTTTGTGTTTATTCCAAGTACAAAATTATCAATCATTTTAATCTGCTCATTCGAAGCTAAATGATCTCCTTTAAATCCTTTTATTTTAGCATAAGTGATTTTTTCTTTGTACTGATTTAAAAACTTAGAAGAAACTGGCATGTAAGACCAATGCCATTTCTCTAATTCATATCCTTTTCTTTTAGTAACTGATTTATCATCGTATACTTGGCAAAATCCAAATTTAGGCCCATTCTCTTGTAACCATTTATATTCTTTAAGTCCTTGACCTGATTCAAAATATTTATTACTCAAGTTATTTAAATCCATATCAGTTCCCCAATGATGCCTTGATGTACATGGCATTGAACTAAATAGTAAAATCTTTTTTGCAGCTTTAACACTGTCATTTAAAGCTTTAAAATTTATTTCCCATTTTCGTTCCCAAATACCCTTTTGTTCTTCAAAATTTCTTGTTCCAGAAACAATTTGTAAGTTTATATTATCTTTTTTTGCTGCAGCATGCATTTCTTTGAACTTCTGATAGACTTCTTTTCTCAGATAAGTTGTCTTTGAACATAATCCTGATTCAACTAATTCAAAATCTGAATCATTTTTATAATTAAATTTACCAATAAGTTGATTTACATCTATTTCATCTTTAGAATCTATAGCATTAAATTCATCTTTTTTATTCAATGATTTATGCTTTGATGTTGAATCTTCAGGATGCCTACAATAGACATTAAGTAACACAAGTACAATGATTACAGAAAAGGAAATAATGATTTTTTTACTCATATTAAGTTGTATATAAAAATTAATAGATTTCTTGTACAAATTTCCCAAACACCCAACCAGTTAATCCTGTGCTTGTTTCAATTTTATACCATTTTTCTCCATTGATAAATTCCAATCTTTCACCGTTTATTTTCGCGAAACCTTTATCTCCATTTGCTTGAATAAATGAAATTCTATAAGAATCTCCCCCTAATGATTCTATAACCTTTACTGCCCTTCCTGAATTTAAACTGAATACAAAATTTCCCGAATATTCGTTAGTAAAATCAGTTTTATAACGCAATACAGCCTCATTTCTATTGTCTGAAGGAAAATAAGTGTCTAAAACAGTTACTCTTTGGTTTAACTTTAATGAACCTTTTTTTCCTGCTGTAGTCGAAGCACTTGCTCTGACAATAACATTCGACCCAGTAATTTTTGCTTCACTATATTGAGGAGGTAAACTCGTATTATTGGAATTATAATACTTAAAACTAGAAAATAAAAAAAGTGAAACGAAGGCAGTAGATAAATAAATTGATTTCATAAGACTAAAATTTAATATAAACAAATGTAACATAGGCGGGTTCTAAAAATTCATTTTTAAATTAAAATGTTACATGCATGAATCGAACCCATTTAATTCATGCTATAAATACTTACACAATAATAATATAATTAATTGATATATTTCAATAATATTGAACTTTTTAATTTAGTAACTACTCAATTGCTTAATTTGCAAATACTTTTTATTTATATTCCTAAATTCAATTAAAAAATGATTTTCAATTTTGTGATTTGTTCGTGTCGGAATAAATTGTAAGTCAAATTTATAAGTTCTATTATTACAGTTGCTCTTTTTATTTCAATAGACTTTAAGGTTAAACCATTCATGCTTTTCTATTGTTCGTTCTTGTTTTTGACCTATTTAAACACTACCTAAATATAAATCTTGTCCTTCATCTTTTTCATCTAATAAAGATTCTAGTGTTTGGGA
>CAMDGH010000123.1 GCA_945897755.1 Chryseobacterium gleum
CAGGTGATAATGGAACCACAGGACTGATTGGTGGTACACGAATTTCAAAACACGCACTCCGTATTGAAACTTACGGTACAGTTGATGAATTAAATGCTCACATCGGGCTAATTCGAGACCAATCTATACCGATGGTTTACATCGAACAACTACTTGTAATACAAGATCGATTATTTACGATTGGATCTCAGCTGGCATCAGACCCAAGAAAATCGACCATGAAGCTTCCTGATCTTTACGATGAAGATGTTCTGTTCTTGGAACAATGTATTGATGCAATGGACGAAAAACTACCTCCTATGAAATCTTTCGTATTACCAGGCGGTCACACAACCGTTTCCTTTTGCCATGTAGCACGTTGCGTTTGTCGAAGATCTGAACGAATTGCAAATCAACTTCATGAAGAACAAACAATTTCACCCTTAATTTTAAAATACCTCAACCGATTGAGCGATTATTTATTCACTTTATCAAGGGCAATTAGTATCGAATTAAATGTGGAAGAAAAACCGTGGAAACCCAAACAACAATAATCATCAAATCAATAATAACCTTATTTAAAAAAGCATCTACTTTTAACATAAATTTTACATCGTTGTATTAAAAATAAATTTAAATTTGCACTTAAAATTATAGAATAATTAAATACCTGTTATAAAATGTATTGGACACTTGAATTAGCATCTTACCTAGAAGACGCTCCATGGCCTGCATCAAAAGACGAACTTATTGATTTTGCAATTCGTCATGGTGCACCACTTGAAGTTGTGGAAAATTTACAAGATTTAGAGGACGAAGGCGATATTTACGAAAGTATCGAAGAAATTTGGCCTGACTACCCATCTAAAGATGATTTTCTTTTCAACGAAGACGAATATTAAAAATTCACCTCATAAAAAAAGACCGATTTAATCGGTCTTTTTTTATGAGGTGAATTCCTATCAAAAGAAAAAAAAACATCAAACATTAAATCGGAAATGCATGATGTCTCCATCTTCTACTACATATTCCTTCCCTTCTACTTTAAATTTTCCAGCTTCTTTAACGGCATTTTCTGACCCTAAGCTTGTGAAATCGATGTACTTCATAACCTCAGCACGAATAAAACCTTTTTCAAAATCTGTATGAATAACACCTGCAGCTTGAGGAGCTGTCATTCCTTTTGTTATTGTCCAAGCTCTAACCTCCTTGACGCCAGCAGTAAAATAAGTTTGAAGGTCTAACAAAGAATACGCAGAACGAATCAAGCGATTCACTCCGGGTTCTTCTAGCCCAAGTTCCTCTAAAAACATCTGTCTTTCTTCATAAGTATCAAGCTCAGTAATATCAGCTTCAATCTTTGCACCAATAACTAATACTTCAGCGTTTTCGTTTTTCACATTTTCACGAACTTGATCAACATATTGATTTCCGTTTCTCACCGAATTTTCATCTACATTACACAAATAAAGCACAGGCTTAGAGGTTATTAAATGCATTTTACGCATTAAATCATCTTCTTTTTCCTCCAAATCCATGGCACGAATCGATAAGCCTTTCTCAAGATGTTCTTTCATTTTAAGAGACAAATCATATTCTCTTAAAATCTCTTTATCTCCTGTTTTTAGGTTCTTACCTAAAGAAATAATTTTTTTCTCTACAGTCTCCAAATCTTTAAGCTGTAGTTCGATATCAATCACTTCCTTGTCTCTAATTGGATTAACAGATCCATCAACGTGTATAATATTTCCATCATCAAAACAACGCAAAACATGAATAATAGCATCCGTTTCTCGAATATTCCCTAAAAACTGATTACCCAATCCTTCCCCTTTTGAAGCCCCCTTCACCAAGCCTGCAATATCTACAATCTCCATGGTTGTTGGAACAACACGTTCAGGAACAACAATTTTCTCTAAAGCCTCCAACCGTAAGTCAGGTACTGAAATTGTACCCACGTTTGGTTCTATAGTACAAAAAGGGAAATTTGCTGATTGTGCTTTTGCATTAGATAAACAATTAAACAAAGTAGATTTACCAACGTTTGGAAGTCCTACAATACCACACTTTAATGCCATATTAAAAAATTTTAAGCAAATATAGCCAATAATTACAAGAGAAAGGTAAGCTACATAAACTAATGTTTATAATGTAGATTCAACAACTAAATGCAGGTTTATTATCGCTAATATTTTTAGAGAAAAGATAATTTGATGTTCTAAAAACCGTAAATCTTTTTTTAATTAATATTCAACTCATTCATATTAACTTATCCCTAATATGAACACTTGAACTTCATTTTCTGCCAAGCTATTTTACAAAAATCAGGTTTTAAGGCTTTTTACAAAATAATTCCAAGCGAAATCGATTAGGTCATTTCAGAGAGCTGTTGCAATTAAGTCCTTTATGGTCCGTACTTAAAATCCCTGTTTAATAATGGATTAAAGAGAAAAGTATGGGAAATACATTGCACTTTGTCCATGTTGTAAAATTGGAAAGTGAGTGATTGTTTACACCTAACATGTTGGAAAAAACCGATAACAAATCAATCATTAAATAGATTTCTAAATTATAAAAACAAGGAGCCAATAAATGAATAGGAGTATCAAAATTAGCGAGTAACTCCAAGAAGAATTAAAAGACTAAAAATAACACATTCACACCGCAGATAAAAATCAGGTACTGTGACAACAGAAATTAACAAAAAAAACTCGTAGAGGGCTTTAATGTTCGATTTTCTGCTAATTTGATAAGTGTTATAGGCTGGCCTAATATTTCCCTTTACCAATGACTTTTAAGTTAACGGGATAGCTTTTCCTGCCGTCCATTGTATGCCAAGAACCAACTACGGGTTGTCCTATTTTCTTGTTCCAATCCCCTAAAATAAAATAGCCTGTTTCATTGCCATCAACTCGTTCAATGATTTTTTCATCATCTTCTGAGCATAAATCAATATTCTTTTTTTTACTTGAATAATAATATTCGCCGACTATAAAATACGGAGTAGCACCTCCATATGGAACAGCCAAAGTCATTACAATCTCATATTTACCAATAGTACCTTTTAATTTTGTTTCACTTGTCCAAATAGTCTGCGCATTTACAAAACCAAAAGACAGTAAAATAGCTGATAAAATGAATAACTTTTTCATATTTTCGTGGTTAAAATTTTTCGCCTACTCTTAAATGTATTTTCGGCTTCCTCCGTTATATTTTGGCTTATCCTTACCCATACGTAGGTCTGTAAAAAAACTAAGCTAATTAGTTCATAAATATAGTAATTAAAGGGTTATAACGAGCTATAAATTACTCCTATTTATGTTTAAATAAATACAAAAGCATGGTTATTTAGGCGTTCAAGATCAGTTTCAAATTCAGATGCGTAGTGTGGAGGAATTTATCGATAAAGAAGTACGCTGCGGTTTGTGGATGCTTTTTTGGAGCAATTGGAACTTGATAAACTGGGTTTTGAGATAGCTACCTTGAAAACAGAAGTAGACCTACCTTTAATCCCAAAGTATATTTGAAACTTGACATATTTCACCTCCATGTGCATTGTATCGATAAAACAGGAGGATATACTGGAAAAGAATGCTAAAGCACCTTTGGGATGCATTACGGCTTTTTACAAAACAATTCCAACCAAAAGCGATTAGGTCATATCCGAGAGTTGTTGCAATTAAGTCCTTTACGGCCCGTAATTAAAATCCCCGTTTAACAACGGATTTTAGAAA
>CAMDGH010000124.1 GCA_945897755.1 Chryseobacterium gleum
AGTGTATATGTAGAAAAAGGAGGAGAGATCATTCCTAAAATTGTTGGGGTAAATCTAGAAAAACGTGCTGTAAATGCACTTAAAGTGGATTTTATCACGCATTGTCCAGAATGTCAAACGGAATTAGTTCGTAATGAAGGAGAATCCAATCACTTTTGTCCAAACGAAAAAGCTTGTCCGCCGCAAGTAACAGGTAGAATGGAGCATTTTATCGCTCGAAAAGGGATGAATATTGACGGACTTGGAGTAGAAACGATAGTTCAACTGTTTCAGGCAGGTTTAGTGAAGAATGTAGCGGATTTATATACCCTGACTTTTGATCAAGTGGTCAATTTAGAACGTATGGCAGATAAGTCTGCGAATAATTTGTTACAAAGCATAGAAGCATCTAAACAAATTCCTTTTGAACGTGTTTTGTTTGCTTTAGGAATACGTTTTGTGGGTGAAACCGTTGCGAAAAAATTAGCCTCTAAATTTGAGAATATTGATCTATTAGCACAAGCTTCTTTTGAAGAACTAGTTGCAGTAGATGAAATAGGAGAACGAATAGCAATTTCAGTACAAAGTTATTTTTTAGAAGAAGAGCACAAACAATTAGTCGAAAAATTAAGACAAGCTGGGGTTCAATTACAAGGAGTTAAAAAAGAGTTTTTATCCAACAAATTTGAAGGAATGAACTTTGTGGTTTCCGGTGTGTTTTCAACTTTCTCTCGGGATGAATTGAAAAAAGTCATCGAAGACAACGGAGGAAAAAATGTTAGTTCTATTTCGGCTAAAACAACATACGTAGTCGCAGGAGAAAATATGGGGCCAGCGAAATTGGAGAAGGCCACGAAGTTAGGAGTGGCGATATTAAGTGAAGATCAATTTATTGAACTGTTAAATAATTAGAAATTGAGACTAATTAGTTTAATTATATTTTTTGTTGTTCAAATACAATTTTTTTATTGTCAAAACGTAGATGAGAAATATGCTTATGCAATCTATGAAATTCAGACTATTCCTACAATCGACACTTTATCTGTTAAGTATTATGATAGTTCTAATAAAGTAGTATTCGAAAAAGAGAATTATCATAATAATCGAGTATGTTATTATAAATACGATTCAAAAAATAGAAAAGTAGAATTAATAACAAAAGATTCTAATACGATTGTTAAAAAACAGTATCACAGTTATTCAGATAAAATTGAATTAATTAAAGAATATAATTTTTCAACGGATCATTACGCTGAACATAAACGCGAATACCTTGATACTAATTTTCAAAATGATTTGAATAATTATACATATTGGTTTTGTTGTGGTGATACAATAAACCCGAGCGAAATTTTGTCTATTTTTTGTCAGTATGACACTCTAAATCGTATTATTAAAAGATGGGATAATTTTGTAGAAGGTTGTACACTTTTTGATTACTATGATTCAGATTCATTATATGTTGAAGTAACGAAACATATAATTGAAAATAAAGTTGAGTGGATAAATACAGAAAAATACTATAAAAAGAAAAGTGTTAAACAAATTGATTATGTATATGTTTTAACAGGAGGCAAAACAAAAAGAATGGAAAAATATGACAATGAAAATAATTTGTTAAAATCAGAATATTTTGGAAACTTAAAAACAGATTGTAGGAATATTAAAGATAGATACGAACAAAAAGCCCAAATTTCTAACCTACCTGATAAAGTAATTATTTATTCAAAAGTTTATAGAAAATAAATTTCCATATTTCTTAATCAATTTATTTTGTTCTTCATCAATCAAAAAATCTTATATGCCTTATATGGTTTAATTTGATTCACTTCCTTTCACTAATTTTCCCTAACTTTGAAAATATATTGACAAAATAACATTCAATCGATATGAACAAGTTCAAAGGTTCCGGTGTAGCACTAGTAACACCTTTCAAATCAGATAAATCCGTAGATTTTGACGCATTACGCAAATTAGTTCAGTTACAAATACAAGGAGGTCCAAATTTCTTGGTGGTGATGGGACCAACTGCGGAATCTCCAACATTAAGTAAAGAAGAGAAAGAAGAGATTTTACAAACTGTTATTAATGAAAATGCAGGGAGATTGCGAATTGTTTTCGGAGTAGGAGGAAACAATACCTTAGAAGTTGCCAAAGCAATCGCTAATGTTCCTGCTGGCGTGGATGGAATTCTTTCTGTTTCGCCTTATTATAATAAGCCAACACAAGAAGGTATTTACCAACATTTTAAATTTTTAGCAGAAGCTAGTAAATTGCCAATCATTTTATACAATGTTCCTGGAAGAACTGGTTCAAACATGTTAGCAGACACAACCTTGCGTTTAGCCGAATTACCTAATGTTGTTGCTGTAAAGGAAGCATCAGGTAACTTCGAACAAATCATGGATATTATCAATCGTAAACCAAAAGGGTTTAATGTACTTTCAGGGGACGATGCGATTACAATGCCTTTAATAGCATGTGGCGCAGCTGGTGTAATTTCCGTTGTTGCAAATGCATTGCCTGAAAAATTTTCAACTATGGTAAATGCTTCATTGAAGGGAGAATTTGATTTAGCGCGACCAATTCATCATGAATTACTAAACATTACTAAAATGTTTTTTGAAGAAGGAAATCCTGGAGGGGTTAAAGTAGCTTTAGAAAACAGAGAAATACTAACCCAAAATCTTCGTTTACCTTTAGTGCCTGTTTCTACTAACTTAGCAAACAGAATCAACCAAGAAATGAAATCATTAGTGCAATTAGCACATAATTTATAATCCATAACTCAAACTCATAATTCATAATCTCCTAAATGGTTCAATACACACAAATCAAACAACTAGTCGAATCAGCATCCAAAATTGTAATTACTTCACACAAATCGCCAGATGGTGACTCAATTGGAAGTTCTGTCGCACTTTATTTAACGTTAAAAGGTTTAGGAAAACAAGTGGTGATTTGTCATCCAGATCCTTTTCCGAATTATTTAGCATGGGTTCCATGTGTAAATGAGATTGTAGATTTTGAGACCAAGGAAAATGAAGTACGTCAACATTTAAATGCTGCAGATTTAATTTTTTCCTTAGATTATAATGAGCCATCTCGTTTGGGGGATGCAATGGGGGAGGTGCTTCGTGCAACGAATGGTAAAAAAGTGATGATCGATCATCATTTAAATCCGGAAAATTATGTAGACGTAATGCTTTCAGATACTACTTCTTGTTCAACATGTCAGTTGGTGTATGATGTTATCGAAGGCGCAAATTGGAATGAGTATTTAACACCAGAAATTGGTACGGCGATTTATTTAGGGATCATGACTGATTCAGGTTCCTTCCGTTTTCCTTCTGTGCAGCCTAGAACACATGAAATTATTTCACGAATATTGCCTTTAGGATTCAATCATGCAATAATTCATGAAAACATTCATGACACTAATACTCTGGAGCGCTTACGTTTGAAAGGGTATGCATGTTCGGATAAATTAGTGGTGGATGAGGAAATGCGTATAGCTTATATTTGGTTGACTTTGGATGAATTACATCAATTTAATCATCAAAAAGGGGATACAGAAGGACTCGTAAATACTGCATTGTCCATTTTTGGAATGCGTGTTGCGGTGTTGTTTGTGGAAGCAGAAGGTGGATTT
>CAMDGH010000125.1 GCA_945897755.1 Chryseobacterium gleum
TGACCATACTTCTCATTTTTCCCAGCAGGTGCAACGCCCAGTAATTTACAAAACTCTTTGTAAAATGTGCTTTTGTAAAAAGTATATTTTTCTGGATTGTGTACCGTTAAATATGTCGATATTGAACGTTCATCCTGATGGTGTCCCAAGGTTTCACCCATCGAACGATATATTTTCAAAGATTCACTATTGAAATAGCTGACACGTTTGTTCAATGGTATTGTTTCGTCAAATAAATAAACGAATAATTGTCTAAATTCTTCTGGATTTTCATTACAAATATGTTTGCCAACTGCACTTCCCAGCTGATACAATAAATTACCAAATTTGATGGCTTTGTATTCAGCTGCAAAATCGGGAGCGTCTGTTTCTGGTCTTCCTTTAAATTTCTTTACCAATTCCCATTTGTAAACCTCATCCTGCATCTTAGTATTTGATATGTAGGATTTGTAGTTTTGGATTAATTCAAGAATTGGATCGTTTTTTGGTTTTATTTCAAAGCCTAATTTCTCTAAATACTTATTCGTAGGCTCACCTCCAGTAAATTCTAAATTATTTTCTTGCTTCATTTATTTATTTTTATTTTAATCACTCTTCATCAACCTTAACCTAACTATTCATCAATTGTCTGAACTATGATTCCAGCTTTTAATGTATCAGAATGATTTATATTTTTATTTGTCAATCGTTTGAAATTTAGATTATTTTCTCCAAAGTTGATAAGCATCCCATTTTCCAAATTATATGCTTCCAAATAATTAATTGCTTGTGCTAAATGTACATCTTCCAGCTTGCTAACAGAACTTTTTACGGTTTACCTTCTTCATTCGGAAACTCAAACTGCACAAACCAATAATCGTAAAGCGTTTTTGCCATAGCTTCTAACTCAGCATTAATGTGGTTGTTAAGTTCTATTTTAGAATCTTAAAACTGAAAGTAATTTGCCAACATTTTCGACTTACTTTCATAATTTCGGCTAATTATTTTTGATTATATCCTTTTTTTTCAATTTCCCGAATAGCTTCCACCATCTTTAAACGAGAGTCTTTTAGATAACTATCTAAAGATAAATTTGATGCTTGATTGTCAATGAATTGCATTTATATTATGTTAATTGTTTATCAAAAATATTGAAAACAAAAATAATACAACTCAATTACTAAAGTGAAATATACTTAACATTGTTATTAACATTGTTATCTGATAAACGGGAGTGAATCTATATTCATTGTTAGTTTGCTTTAAAGATAAATGTCACAAAATAAGGGTAATGTAGTAAGGCTATTTTTTTGTTTTATTTGTAATAAAGCCAGGGAAATAGCAAGTGTGACAATGAAATGAATACTAAAAAAAACGATTAAACATTTGATTTTAAAGTGTTGTGGGCGATAGGTATTAATTATCGAACCAGTTCAGGGAGGATGTTGAGAGGATTGCTAAGGAATTTGAAAAGTGAATTATTTATACATGAGAAGATTATCATGTATAAATATATTTAATATATTTACATGAATAAAAGATAAAGTTAAAATACGATACATGACAAAAAAAGAAAGGAGCGTAAAAGATAATTCTGAGATTCCATTTAATGCTCTGCCCATATTGCCCCCCGCAAAGGAATTTATTGAATCTGTAATTATTTTAAAGCAATTGGTGAAATCCTCAGTTGCACTTGCTGAATTAAAAGGAATAATACATATTTTACCTAATCCAGAAATTTTACTTAATGCGGTTATCCTAAAAGAAGCAAGAGCAAGTTCAGAAATAGAAAATGTAATAACTACTCAAGATAAATTGTATCAAGCATTATCGGCAAAGGGGGATCAAATCGATACTTCCACCAAGGAAGTATTGAGATACAGGGAGGCAATGTTATATGGATTCAGAACAATCCAGAAAAAAAACATTCTTACCATCAATACGATTATTGAAATCCAGCAAATTCTTGAAGAGAATAATGCGGGTATTAGAAAACTACCCGGAACTGCATTGAGAAATTCAGCTACTGGAAAGGTTATTTATACACCGCCTGATCAAACAGATGTTATCAATGCGCTGTTGAGCAATATGGAAAAGTTTATCAATCTTGATGCAGACGAAATCCCACATTTGATAAAAATTGCTATTCAACATTATCAATTTGAGAGCATACACCCATTTTATGATGGGAATGGACGCACTGGAAGGATTCTTAATATTCTCTATCTGATTATGACTGGTCTACTCGAACAACCCATCTTGTTTCTTAGCGGTTACATAATTGAAAATAAGTCGGAATATTATCGATTACTCCAAGAGGTACGAACGAATAACAAATGGGAAGACTGGATTCTTTATATCTTGAAAGGAGTTGAAATAACTGCTAAAGCCACTATAAGTCAAGTTACAGAAATGAATACGCTTTTTGAACAGACCAAGGAAAAGACAAGGAAGGAGATTCCGAAAATATACAGTAAAGAATTGATCGAATTGCTATTTGAGCATCCGTACAGTAAGAGTGAATATTTGGAAAATCGATTGTCTATCTCACGTATTACTGCAGCAAAATACCTCAAGGCACTTGAGAATATTGGAATTCTTCAGTCAAAAAAGGTATGGAAGGAAACACTGTATATCAATACGGCACTTTTTGAACAATTAAAAAAGTGCTGAAATGTATTAGAATTTTATAAACGAAAAAGCCCCTTTTTGAGGGGCTTTTTGGGTGAAGTGGTCCCACTTGGACTAAATTACAGCAATAAAAAAAAGCTTAAAAAGCCTTAAAAACCCTTGTTTTGCTGGCGTTTATCTATTTAATCATAGTGTTTTAATTTCTTTAAATAGTATGAAATAGTCAAATTGTTTACCCTAATGTTTACCCCATTTTGCTTTTAATTTCTTATATTTGTTTATACAAATTAAGAAAAATATGTCATCAGTAACAATCGTTTTTAGAAAGGATAAACTTAATAGAAAAAATGAAGCTCCTATTCATTTTAGAATTATTAAAGACAGGAAGATTTCTTATATCTCCACTGGTTATTCTGTTCTTGAAAGTGATTGGGATGATACCAATAAAAAAATAAAATCTACTGCTAAAGGAAGTGATCATAAAGAAACTACCGCTAAAATGAATGCGATTATTTCTAAAAGATATTCGGATATACAAAAAGAAGTCATTGATTTAGAAACGCTTAGAAAACATGTATCATCAAAACATATTAAAGATGTTGTGTTCGGTAAAAAACCAAAAGATTTTTTTGCATTTGCTAATTCAATTGTTGAGGAATATGAAAGTCAAGGTAAAATTAGCACATACGATAAAAATAGATCTACCATCAAAAAATTAAAAGACTATGTAAAAGAATCTCCGATAACTTTCCAAGACATTACACCTGAGTTTTTGATGAAATATGAATCGTATTTGAGAAAAGAATTTGCTAATAAAACAAACACAATCCATAAAGATTTAAAGTTCATTCGTAAGGTTTTTAATGATGCAATTCGTTTAGATGTGATTGAGATAACTGATTCGCCATTTATCAGATACAAATTAAAACAAGAAAAGACTTTACGAGAATA
>CAMDGH010000126.1 GCA_945897755.1 Chryseobacterium gleum
TAGTTGGGCTAGAAAACGAATTACAAGAATTTTCATTTGACTACATTTTACCTTTCTATGAATACATTGGAATAGGTTGGAATCCTTTAGACAAATAATTAAATCTTGTTTATATCTAAAAGCAATTTTTATTGATCATTTTAATAATGTTTGAAATAAACTACAAAAAAAAGACTACCCATCACTGAGTAGTCTTTTTTGTATCAAAATTATAGAATAATCTTAGGTCTAAAATCTAGAATCTTAAATCTAAAATCTATTTATTTCCAGAAATCTCAACGTTCACTTGAATACCTTTGATAGTATTGTTGTTCATTGATTTAATAACTTGTTGAGCAACTTCGTTTGGAACACTTACAAATGAGAATCTGTCAAAAATATCAATCTGACCGATATCACTTCCTTTAATTCCTGCCTCGTTAGCTATAGCACCAACTAAATCACCTGGACGTACATTGTTGTTTCTTCCAACTGAAATATACAAACGAGCATCATTAGGATTTACTGGTCTGTTGTTAGCTGGTTTTTTGTCGTCACCTTCTCTACGTGGACTTCTTTCTCTGTCGCCTCTTTCTGGTCTATCTCCACGATCTCTGTCACCACGAGGTGCTCTGTCACGGTCTCTATCGCCACGAGGAGCTCTATCTCCACGGTCACGATCTCTACCACGGTCATCACGGTCTCTTGATGGACGTCTGTCACGGTCTCTTCCGCCTCTGTCGTCGTCTCTTCTTACAGATTTTCTGTCTTCAAATTCAACATCTTTGTAAGGACGTAATTGACCACCAAAGTGAAGTTCCATTAAACTTTCAGCAATTAACTGTGGGTCATTACCTGCAGCAACCAATGTGTTTAACAATTCAGAGAATCTACCTTTACCGTCAAGTTGAGTAACTTTCTCAGTAATACTAGCTGCAAATCTTTCAAAACGAGAAGTTTCTAATAATTTAACATCAGGTAAAGTGTCTTTTTCAATTGGGCTTTTGATATATCTTTCGATATCTCTCAACATGCCACTGTCTCTACGAGTTACAAAACTGAATGATAAACCATTTTTACCAGCTCTACCAGTTCTACCAATACGGTGAACATAATATTCTTGGTCTTGAGGTAAGTCATAGTTAAATACCGCTTCAACACTGTCCACGTCAATACCTCTAGCAGCAACATCAGTAGCAACTAAAATATTAACCAAACCGCTTCTGAATTTTTGCATTACTATGTTACGTTGCCCTTGGCGCATATCTCCATGCATACCTTCGGCTGAGTAACCACGTTCAATTAACTCTTCCACAAGTTCGTCCACTTTCTTTTTGGTATTACAAAAAGCAAGCATCAACTTTAAATTGTGGAAATCAATCAACCTACACATAGCTTCAACCTTAAGGTCAGAGCGAGTTTCGTAGTAAGTTTGTTTGATATTTGGGTTAGATATTTCTTTACGAGTGATTTTAACAATCACTGGGTCATTCATAAATTTCCTAGTCAAATCTAATATTGCGCTAGGCATAGTAGCCGAGAAAAATACTGATTGTCTGGTTTCTGGTATTTTCTCTAAGATATCTTTGATATCGTCAACAAAACCCATGTTAAGCATTTCATCAGCCTCGTCAAGTATAATAGTTTGTACGTTTGACAGTGATAAAGTGCGTCTTTCAATATGGTCAATAACCCTACCTGGTGTACCTACAACAATTTGTACACCGTTTTCTAATCCACGAATTTGACGCTCAATAGACTCTCCACCATAAATGGCAAGAACTTTTAAGCCTTTCACATGACGTGATATTTTTTTAATTTCTTCGCTAACTTGAACTGCTAGTTCACGAGTTGGACAAAGAATAAGACCCTGCACACCACGAATTGATGTGTCGATTTTGTTTACAAGAGGGATACCAAATGCGGCCGTCTTCCCAGTACCAGTTTGTGCTTGACCAATTACGTCTTTGCCTTCTAATAACACTGGGATCGATTCAGCTTGAATAGGTGATGGACTTTTGAAGCCCATGTCGTCAAGCGCTTTGATGATTTCTTTTGAAATCGCAAGATCCTCAAAAAGGATTTCTGTATTCATAAAGGATGATATGTATTTAATTTATATCCGGATTTTTGCACGGAATAGCAAAATCCGCCACTAAGTTAAGGATAATTATTGGCATTTTCCTTTTTATTGATAAATAGAACAAATATATTGGCAAATATTTTCAATTTAGAATACCCAAATGTCGAGTACAATTACACTTCAAACCTTAAAACATCCAAAAATACTTATCTACTTGTTTCTCACCGAAATGTGGGAAAGGTTTAGTTATTACGGTATGGCAGCCATCTTGCTATTGTACCTAAAAGCGCCCGTTGCCGAAGGTGGACTTGGCTGGGATTTACTCAAAGCCACGCAAGTAAATGGGCTTTATAAAGCTTTGGTATATTTAACGCCCATTATTGGTGGCTTATTAGCCGATAAAGTGCTGGGTAGATTTTGGGCTATTTTAATTGGTGCTGCATTGATGGCTTTCGGTCATTTATCGCTGGCATTCAGTGGGTTATTTTATTTTTATGCAGGATTAGGTTTATTAGTAATGGGAAATGGTTTATTCAAACCCAATATTTCAACATTAATTGGCGAAATATATTCTCCAGCAAATCACCTGAAAGAATTAAGAGAATCAGCTTATACCATTTTTTACATTGGCGTAAATTTAGGAGCATTTTTCGGAATTGGTACTTGTGGTTGGTTGGCCGAAAACAAAGGTTGGCATTATGGCTTTAGTGTAGCCGGAATTGGTATGTGTATTGGTATAGTTACATTTTTATTGTCACAAACAGAATTAAAGAAATATGTACACTCTGTTAAAAAAGAAGATGTTGACGAACCCAAAGCTCAATTATCAGCCATTGATTTAAATAAAATAAAGTACATTGTAACAATGGCAATGTTTACAGTTATTTTTTGGATGGCATGGGAGCAAGGAAGTTCAAGTTTGGTAATTTTTGCCGAGCAACATGCAGATTTAACCGTATTCAATTGGGAAATGCCAGTTTCGTGGGTACAAAACTTTAATTCATTATTTATAGTAATATTAGGTTTGCCACTAGCTGCTTATTGGGGTTATCTTGAAACAAAAAATAAAAATCCAGATATCATCATGAAATTTGTATATGCTTTGGGGATTTTAGCCATTGCATTTATAGGCATGATATATTGTGGAATATTGGCACAAAACAATACCTTATTGCCACTTTGGATGTTTTTTGTATTTTATTTGGTTCAAACTGTTGCAGAATTATTTCTTTCTCCATTAGGATTAAGCATGGTAGCCAAGCATTCGCCCACAGGTTACGGCTCAACATTAATGGGAGTGTGGCTTGGAGCAACAGCTTTAGCCAATTATTTAGGTTCGGCAGTGAGCGGTTATATTGATTTTATTAGAGATAATTATGGATACAAAGTGTACTTTGGAGGCTTTGCTGTTTTGTTATTTTTGGCAGGATTTGCTCTATTTAGTCTCCGAAAAACCCTTAATAACATGC
>CAMDGH010000127.1 GCA_945897755.1 Chryseobacterium gleum
TAAGGATTAATAAAGCATATTTCATGATAAAAAAATTATAAGTATAGATGAATTTTAACTTCAGAACAATTATTTTAAATCATATGATTTACATGATATTGTGTTTAACATAAAATTGATTAATAGAAACAACATATGACAACACAATAAATTCTAATCAAAAATATCTCTTATTCTATAAAATAACCTTTAAATTAAGTGATAATTTATCCTAATTTAAATTATTTTACTACTTTTAAGGATATAATAAAATAATATATAGGCTATGGATAAAATCGTAGAAAACATTAAAAAATTTCGAGAACTCAAAAATTTAACTCGTGATGAAGTTGCGGAAAAATTGGAAATGAGTTTATCCGGTTATAGTAAATTGGAACGTGGGGATGTTGAACTAACTGTTAATAAATTATATCGCATCTCAGAAATCTTAGAAGTTCAGGTTTCTCAAATTTTGAATTTTGATGCTTCACAAATTTTTAATGTGTCAAACAACCAAGTAGTTAATGGTGTAGAAATAAAAGAACAACATCATCATTATAAAGATGAATACAAAGACAAATACATCCAACTCTTAGAATCCGAAGTAGAACGCCTAAAGAAATTGGAGGGAAATGAATAAATCCAACTTTTTCGGAATGTAATCCAAAAAAGAACCTACTTTTTCGGAATACATTCCGAAAAAGAGGTAAAAAAAGCATGTCGATTTCGACTCCGCTCAATCTGACATTAAAATAAGGATAACCTCATCTAATAGCTATCTCAACAACCTTTATATAACTTTAAAATTCTGAATCGAACTTTATATTTAAACTCTTTTAAGAGCAAACTACTTTTTTGTAAAATATCAACTACACTTGAAAAAAATGTTGTTTTTTGATTTTTTTCAAGTGTAGTTGAAAAATTTAGAATTATAAACGATAAAAGGGAGGACATAACATCCTCCCTTTTGTTTTATTTAAAAATTTTATGTCGATTTCGACTCCACTCAATCTGACATGACATTTCCTCTCAATCTAACATTTCCACTCAATCTGACAATAACTCCAGTCAGGCTGAGCTTGTCGAAGTCTAAGCTTCCACTACATTCGCATAACTCTCCACACTTGGACAAGAACACACTAAGTTTCTATCGCCAAATGCGTTGTCTACACGACGCACAGGAACCCAATATTTAAACTCTTTCAAGTAAGCTACTGGATATACAGCTTCTGCTGGTGTGTATGGGTATTCCCAGTTTTTATTGATGATGCAATCTGCGGTATGCGGTGCATTTTTCAATAAGTTGTTTACTTTATCTGCATGGCCATTTTCGATTTCCGCAATCTCTTGACGAATCTTGATCATTGCTTCAATGAAACGGTCTAATTCTGCTTTATCTTCACTTTCCGTAGGCTCAATCATTAATGTTCCAGCAACTGGGAAAGATACCGTTGGAGCATGGAATCCAAAATCGATCAAACGTTTTGCCATATCCGCAACTTCTACATCCGCATTCTTTTTAAACTCACGGCAATCTAAGATTAACTCGTGTGCTACTGTACCGTTTTTACCTGTATACAAGATTGGGTAATGCGATTTCAAATGCGTAGCGATGTAATTCGCATTTAAAATTGCGTTTTCCGTAGATTCTCTCAATCCTTTTGCACCCAACATTTTGATGTATCCATACGAAATCAACAAAATCAATGCACTTCCATAAGGAGCAGCAGAAACAGCATGAATTGCTTGCTCTCCACCAGCTTTCATCAATGGACTTCCTGGTAAGAAAGGAACTAAATGTGCTCCAACGCCAATTGGTCCCATGCCTGGTCCACCACCACCATGTGGAATCGCAAATGTTTTGTGTAAGTTCAAGTGACAAACGTCTGCACCAATATTCCCAGGATTTGTTAATCCAACTTGTGCATTCATATTTGCACCATCCATATATACTTGACCACCATTTTCATGGATGATAGACGTAATTTCAATGATACCTTCTTCAAATACACCGTGCGTAGATGGGTAAGTCACCATTAAACCACCTAAAGTGTCTTTTAACTCAATTGCTTTTTCACGTAATGCTTCGATGTCGATGTTTCCGTTTTCATCACAACCAGTAACTACGACTTCAAATCCGGCCATCACCGCAGATGCAGGGTTAGTTCCATGCGCAGAAGAAGGAATGATCATGTGTTTACGGTTGAAATCACCACGTGATTCGTGGTATGCTTTCATTACCATTAAACCTGCGTATTCTCCTTGTGCACCAGAATTTGGTTGTAAAGAAGTCCCTGCAAATCCAGTACATTCAGAAAGGTCGATTTCTAACTGACGTAACATTTCGTGGTAACCTTCCGCTTGATCAACAGGACAGAATGGGTGCATGTTTGCAAAAGAAGGGTGCGTAATTGGAATTAATTCAGAAGCGGCATTCAATTTCATCGTACAAGACCCTAATGGAATCATACTATGCACTAAAGACAAATCTTTGTTTTCCAAGCGTTTCAAATAACGCATCATTTGAGATTCAGAATGATGTGTATTGAATGTTGGGTGTGTTAAGATAGCTTCCGTACGTAAGTTATTCGCAGCAATGGCAACCGATGAAGATTTCTCAACCGTTACTTCTGGTTTAACAGCAACTTGCGCAAACACATTTACTAAGGTATTTAGATCTGCGTTGGTAATGGATTCACCAAAACTGATAGTCACTTGTGAATCATTTACATAACGTAAGTTGATTTCGTTTGCCTCTGTTTGGTATTTCAAGGTCGCTACAGAAACAGTAGATGGTAATTCTACCCACAATGTGTCAAAATAGTTATCTGATTTTACCGTATATCCTAATTTTTTCAATTCGGTAGCAACGGTAGTCGCTTTAGTATGAATATCGGTCGCGATTTCTTTCAAAACAATTGGCCCATGATAAACCGCATACATACTTGCCATAACCGCTAATAATGCTTGCGCAGTACAAATATTGGAAGTCGCTTTATCACGTTTGATATGTTGCTCACGTGTTTGCAAGGCCATTCTTAGAGCCAAGTTATTATCTACATCCTTAGAAACCCCAATAATTCGACCAGGAATAGTACGTTTGAACTCATCTTTACATGCAAAAAAAGCAGCGTGTGGCCCACCGTAGCCCATAGGTACCCCAAAACGTTGGGAAGAACCCAGTACTACGTCAGCACCTAAAGAACCTGGAGATTTCAACAACACCAATGACATGATGTCAGCAGCAACAGCAACTTTAATCTCCAATGCGTGAGCTCTAGTAATAAATCCTGCAACATCTTGAATACGCCCTAAAGCATCTGGGTATTGTATCAAGGCACCAAAATAGCTTGAGTCAAAAGTTACTGTTTCAGGATCCGAAATCACCAATTCAATCCCTAAGTTTGCAGCACGCCCTTTGATTACATCAATGGTTTGTGGGAAAGCAAATTCAGAAACGAAAAATTTATTTTTTCCTACTTTAACATCATTTCTAGAACGGGAATTAAAGAACATAAGCATTGCCTCAGCAGC
>CAMDGH010000128.1 GCA_945897755.1 Chryseobacterium gleum
TGGATGTGCAAAACCAGATACTCATACTTATACAATAGAAAACACAACAAATAAAACTATTATTGTAGATGCTTTTGCTGTTGCTCATGCTAAAGAAATGAATATTAATCCAATTTACCATGAAAAGTTCACTATAGCTCCATTGTCAAAATATACTGTCATAAAAGAAGTTGGAGGTGAAGATGAAGGTGAAGAAGGTCTATTTAAAAACACCGCCATTGATTCAGTTAATATTGTTTTTGACAGCAAAAAAATAATAAAATATAAGTGTGTTAACCAAGTCTGTAATGATAAGAGAAACCTTATAAATTATCTTACTTTTTATGAAAGAAAATGTGATAAACAAGATTGTATTTTTACATTCATATTAACCGAAGAAGACTATTTATCTGCTGATTCTATTCAGTAGAAAACCCAGCTTCGCTGGATTTGTAATCCTGCGATTAAACTAAATTAATCAAGCTAATTCTAACACCCTAACTACTAACGATTTTTTTCGTTGGTTTGGTATGTTAGAGAATGTTGTTATTAGTGCAGGATTACAAATCCAACACAGCTGAGATTTGGTATTTATGGTAAAGTTTCGTTTTTGTTTTAGAGGAGTTAAGATTTCTTGAGCAGGATTAACTTAGTTTCTGTTACACGGAACAAAATCCAGCTCATTAGGCAGATAGTATCTATTTACTTTTTAACATTTTCTACAGGGAATACCTCATCAATTTCTATTCCAACATACACTTTTGCTTTTGGAAAAGTCGGAGACTTAGTCAATTGATTACTATATGCTTTTAAAGATTCTATCTCAGTTAATTCTTCAAGTGAACTAGGTAATTCTTTAAGTTGATTTTGTGAAATATCTAATATTTTTAGATTTGAAAGTGAACCTAATTTAGTTGGTAATGTAATTAATACATTTTCAGCTAAATTTAAAAATTTCATTTTTGACAATTGAGTAAAACAGTCATCTATTTTTTTTAATTGATTCACTGAAATATCAAATACAACCAAGTTCTTAAGACCACAAATTTGCTTCGGAAATTCTGTAAATAAATTATTCGATAAGTTCAATATACCTAATTCTGATAGATTAACAAATGATAGAGGTAAACTTATTAATTGATTGCCTGATAATTCAAGCCTTTTCAATTTTGAAATACTTGAAAAAATATTTGGTAAAGAAGTGATTTTATTCTCGATAAGTATTAATTCAACTAATTCTTTGAAATTTTGAAACCACAATGGAATTTCTACTAGATCACAATTATCAAACGAAATAGAGTTTAAATGAGATAATTTTGAAAACGTTTCCGGTAATTTAGTAATACCATTATTTTCAAAGCTGATATATTCTAAATTAGTTAAAGAAGCAATAGAATTTGGAATAGTATTGATTGAATTAAAAGCAAATGACAGAACCTTTAGGTTTTTCAATAAACGGATAGAATCAGGAATACTTGTTAAATCATTGTATTTTAAATTCAATCCTTTAAGATTAGGGAAAAGAAAAACTTCCTTGGGAATTTGTGTTAGCCCTTGATCACTTAAATCTAATAGATAAACCTCATTAGGATTTTTTAAAGCTTCTTTAATATCTCTAAAACCTGTATAATTCTCATTTTCAAAATATTCAGAAAATAAATTAACTGGATATTGTGAAAATATAAAAGACATTCCTATAAAATAGCAACTTATAAATAATGTGATTTTTTTCATTGAATTTGACTTAACAATTCTTAAAAGTAAATAATTTTTAAGCAATTTGACTAAATTATTTAAAAACAACTTTTAAAATTTGCCTCTGCAATATATTTCAAGAAAACATTTCTTACCCAGCTTCACTGGATTTGTAATCCTGCGATTAAACTAAATTAATCAAGCTAATTCTAACACCCTAACTACTAACGACTTTTTCGTTGGTTTGGTATGTTAGAGAATGTTGTTATTAGTGCAGGATTACAAACCTGGTTCCGCTTCCTGCGATACTACATTGGCGATGCGAGCAGAAACGGCAACTATAAGGATTACGGCTTGTCTGTTAGGTGCCTCAGGGATTAATTCGGTATTGGCGTTGACAATTTGACCCTTTGACAATTTGACTATTTTATTTTTCTTCGTTTACTTCTTCGAGCCCTTAGTTATCAAAGTGCGAACTAGCGAAGTGTAAAGAGGTTGGGTGAGAGAATAAAAAGACCGTTGCAAAACTATTTACATATTAACAGTTTGATTGTCAATAACTAATGTTGTTTTTTGATTGTTTTTATCCTAGTTTTTCTTATCTTTATGTATGAAAAATGAACAAAATATTGGTTTTGCGGATTTTCTAACAGCAAAACGAAAAATCAAACAAGAATTTTTTAATCAGGTAAATCTCATAGTTGATTGGCGACCTATTTCAAATATTATCAATAAACATTATTCAAAAGGCACTTCTGCTACTTGTCGTCCAAGTTATGATGGTTTGATTTTATTCAGAATGACTTTACTTCAAACGTGGTATGGACTAAGTGATTATGAAGTAGAGGATCGCGTAAATTATTGTATTTCATTCAACAGATTTGTTGGGTTAAGCCTAGATGATTCAGTTCCAGACCATAGTGTTATAAGTCGTTTCCGTAGCGAATTGACTGAAAAAAAGTATATGAAAAGTTGTTTAAAGAATTAAACAAACAGCTTGAAAAACATAAAATCATTGTCAAAACAGGAGTTATTGTTGATGCAAGTATTGTTGATTCCCCTTTCAAACCAAAAGGAATAACCACTTTTGAGATTGAAGAAGATAGAGCAGAATCAGAACGAAGCGACGAACAAAAACAAAAGGAGGAAGAAACGCATAAGGAGTTGAAAAAACAACAGAAAACAGCTGATCCAGAAGGACGCTGGATAAAGAAATCTGGTAAAACTCGATACGGATACAAGAAACACAAAGTGACGGACCAAGAAGGACTGGTGCTAGGAGTTTTAACAACACCTGCGAATGTAAACGAAATATCAAATCTTGAGGAAGTCCTTGATACAGCAGACATTCCAGAAGGCTCTTATCTGTATGGAGATAAAGGTTACAAATCAGCAAAAAACGAAGAACTTCTTAAAAATTATAAATTAAAAAGTAGAATTTTAAGCAAAGCGACAAAAGGAAAACCACTAACAGAACGAGAAAAATTGAGAAATAAATTGATTGGAAAAACAAGATTTAAAGTAGAGCGAACTTTTGGAAGTATTAAAAGATGGTTCAACTCAACTTGCTGCAGATATATAGGCTTAGAAAAAATGCACACCCAAAACTTAATGGAATCAATGGCATATAATTTATATAGGTCTCCTGGGATAATTATGTCCAATTCACTCAAAACGGCAAAATAATGGAGGGGAATAGTGCCAAAAGCACTCGAAATTGATTAAAAAGAGAAATAATGAACGGAAAATGAGCTAAAAATTAAAAAAATCAATTCTAAAAAAGGCGTTTT
>CAMDGH010000129.1 GCA_945897755.1 Chryseobacterium gleum
CGGGTTGGTCTATTTGAGATTGGTTATATTTCGCTATATTCGTTCTTTAGCCTCTATTAGTAATTGGTGCAACTTCTCTTCCAATTCCTTTTTAGGAAGCATTGGATTTAATCATTCTATATGATAAAAATAAGAAAAAAAATGCCTTGGACGGATGTTGGACACGCTAAAACAAAAAACCCTTAATCTATTGAAGACTAAGGGTTTTTTTCACATTGTGGTACTCGAGGCGGGACTTGAACCCGCACGCCCATACAGGCACAGGATTTTAAGTCCGGCGTGTCTACCAATTCCACCACTCGAGCGACTTAAAAATAGAGCGAGAAACGAGACTCGAACTCGCGACCCCGACCTTGGCAAGGTCGTGCTCTACCAACTGAGCTATTCTCGCAGTAAAACAGTAAGGAATATTAATAATTCGTTAATTATTACCTTAAAAGCGTTTGCAAATATAGGCAAGATTTTTAATTTTCAATTCATTTTGAGAAATATTTTATCCTCCAGTCCATTTTTTTATCTCATTTAACTTCATTAAAGCTTCTACAGGTGTCAATGTATTGATGTCAATTGAAACCAATTCGTCTCTAATTTGCTCTAAAACAGGATCGTTTAATTGAAAAAAACTTAATTGCATTTCATCTACAACAGGGCCTTTTTTATTCGCTTTTTTTTCTTGTCCGGCGTGCGACTTTTCTAATTGGACTAAAATCTTATTGGCACGATCAATCACTTGCTTTGGCATTCCCGCTAATTTAGCGACATGAATACCAAAGGAATGCTCACTTCCTCCTGCAACTAATTTACGCAAGAACAAAATTTTATTACCCAGCTCTTTTACTGAAACATTAAAATTCTTAATGCGCTCAAACTGATTAGTCATTTCATTTAACTCGTGATAATGTGTTGCAAATAAGGTTTTCGCTTTCACATTAGGATGTTCGTGAATATACTCTGCAATAGCCCAAGCAATTGAAATACCATCATACGTACTTGTACCTCTCCCAATTTCATCTAACAATATCAAGCTCCTGTCTGATAGATTATTCAAAATACTTGAGGTCTCATTCATTTCAACCATAAATGTGGACTCTCCAGAAGAAATGTTATCTGAAGCACCAACACGCGTAAAGATCTTATCTACAAGCCCTAAGCGAGCTGATAACGCAGGGACAAAAGAGCCCATTTGAGCCATCAGTGAGATCAACGCTGTTTGACGCAACAAAGCACTTTTACCCGACATGTTTGGACCCGTTATCATGATGATTTGCTGTTCCTCTTTATCTAAATAAACCGCATTACTTACGTATTCTTCGCCTGCTTTTAATTGCTTTTCAATTACAGGATGCCTGCCACCAACAATATCAATCACATAAGAATCATTGACTTCTGGCCTTATATAATGATTGCTTTTTGCGATCTTAGTAAAAGAGAGCAAACAATCTAACTGACCAATTAAATTCGCATTAAATTGAATCGGGTGAATATAGTCAGCCATAGAGATCACTAATTCTTGAAACAAGCGTGTCTCAATCACGTGCATTCGGTCTTCTGCTCCCAGTATTTTGGTTTCATACTCTTTTAATTCCTGAGTAATGTATCTTTCCGCATTGACTAAGGTTTGTTTCCTGATCCACTCCTGCGGCACCTTATCTTTATGAGTATGTGTAACTTCTAGGTAATATCCAAACACATTATTAAACGAGACTTTAAGACTAGGAATACCTGTCCTCTCGGATTCTCTTAATTGCAATTTCTCTAAATATGCTTTTCCGTTGAAGGCAATTTCGCGCAGTTCGTCCAATTCCGAATGAACTCCAGAATGAATAACCATCCCCTTTCCTATTTGAACAGCAGGTTCTTCAATTAGGGTACTCGAAATCAGCTCAATTAATTTTTCACATGAATTTAAACGATCCGCAATATGTTGAAGCGATGCTGTAGGCGTGTTTAATAAAATTTCTTTTATCGGAGCGATTTGTCTTAATGTATTTTCTAAGTGTTTCACTTCTTTAGGATGAACCCTTCCAACAGCAACTTTAGAAATCAAACGTTCTAAATCACCAATGTCTTTTAAATACTCTGAGATCTGATTTGAAATTAACTCCTCCGACGAAAAATAAGAAACTGCATCCAAACGATCTTGAATCGGCTTCAACTCTTTTAGAGGAAGAACAATCCAACGCTTTAGCATACGCCCCCCCATTGGAGTCTCCGTTTTATCTAAAACATCAATCAATGTAGTCGCATTTTCGTTATGTGAACTTATTAATTCTAAATTCCGAACGGTAAAGCGGTCCAACCATACATAGCGGTCTTCTTCAATGCGCGATAATTGCGTAATATGTCCTAACTTATCGTGTTGCGTTTCAGATAAGTAATGTAAAATTGCACCCGCCGCAATAACAGCTTCATTCAGGGTGTCAACCCCAAATCCTTTTAAGTTTTTTGTCCCAAAATGGTTAGTCAACGATTCGGTAGCAAAATCATGGTTAAAAACCCAATCTTCCAATTTGTAAGCGTAGTACTTTTCGCCAAAAGCAGCTTTAAAAGCAGTAGTATGTTTCTTTTGATAAATAATCTCACTTGGATCAAATCCTTGAATCAACTTATCAATGTATTCCAAAGATCCTTGTGCAATCAAAAATTCTCCGGTTGAAACATCTAAAAAAGAAACCCCATGTATTTTATCATTCAAATGAAGCGAACACAAAAAATTATTCGTTTTTTGATCAAGTACCTGATCATTAAATGAAACTCCTGGCGTAACCAATTCTGTGACTCCCCTTTTCACAATGGTCTTGGTCAATTTCGGATCTTCTAATTGATCGCAAATCGCTACCCGATGACCCGCACGAACAAGCTTAGGCAAATAATTATCTACGGAATGATAAGGAAATCCGGCTAACTCGATATGAGAATCGCCGTTTCTTCTTTTGGTAAGGGTAATCCCTAATATTTTAGAAGCTTTTACCGCGTCTTCTCCAAAAGTTTCGTAAAAATCTCCTACGCGAAAAAGAAGCATCGCTTGAGGGTGACGTGCTTTAATTTGATTGTATTGTTGCATCAAGGGCGTCTCTGAGACATTTTTTTCTGCTTTTTCCTTTGCCAAGTCGCTTGAATTTTGAAGATTTGTAATGTAAATTTAACTCCATGAGATGAGTTAACTGCTTTTTTCTTCTACTTAATTATCAACAACGATGAATAGAAAGTTAAAATTATGGGAATTAAACCGTGTTTCAGAAGAAGAATTCAAACAACAATCAAAAGCTCCAATCATCGTAATCTTAAACGACATTAGGAGCTTAAACAATATCGGAGCATTCTTTCGAACGTCAGATGCATTTAATGTTGAAAAAATATACCTATGTGGAATTACTGCTACGCCACCGCATCGCGAAATTCAAAAAACGGCATTGGGAGCCACGGAAACTGTTACTTGGGAATACCG
>CAMDGH010000130.1 GCA_945897755.1 Chryseobacterium gleum
TACTTTTGCACTAGATTGTTCTGAATTATGCTTAAAAAAGAAATTGCTTATTCCATTCTTGACCTTGCAGTTGTTTCACAAGGGAAATCGTTTCGTCAAACCTTTGATGATTCTGTGGCAATTGCGAAACTTGCTGAACGTACTGGATACACAAGATATTGGTTGGCCGAACACCATAATATGGATGCTATCGGCAGTAGCGCTACTTCTATTTTAATTGGGAAAATTGCAGAGGAAACACAACATATTCGGGTAGGTTCGGGTGGAATCATGTTACCAAATCATTCTCCGCTAATTGTAGCCGAACAATTCGGCACCTTAGGCACGCTTTATCCCAACCGAATCGATTTAGGCTTGGGACGAGCACCTGGAACAGATCAAGCTACTGCAAGTGCCATACGTTCTGATTTTTACGAAGCAGCGATGCAATTTCCTACTGAAGTTCAAAAAATACAAGATTATTTTTCGGTGGATAATAAACACCAATCCGTTCGTGCAAACGTCGCTGAAGGAGTGGACGTACCGCTTTACATTCTAGGTTCAAGTACAACAAGTGCCTATTTAGCGGCAGAAAAAGGATTTCCCTACGCATTTGCAAGTCATTTTTCGAGTGCACAATTATTAGACGCACTAAAGATTTATCAAACGCAATTTCAACCTTCCACTACATTAGCTAAATCGTATACAATAGCCGGAATTTCTATCATTATTGCGGATACGGATGAAGAAGCAGAATTTCTTTCAAGCTCTTATTATTCTAGAGTGATTGGGATTTTGACAGGAGACAGAAGTCCATTAGAACCACCTTTTGAAGTAACAAACGAATTTCGAAACACGATCCAACATCCCGCAGTGCAACAGATGTCCAAATATGCATTTATCGGCAGCAAAGAGACGGTAAAACAGAAAGTGAAAGCTTTTATCGAGCAGACAGGAGTAGATGAACTAATCGTTGCTACACATGTGTTTGATGTGAAAGACCGTATTACATCGGTGGAGCTTTTTGCGGAGGTGATGCGGGAGGTGAATGGGGAGTTTTAAGTTTTCGTAACCCAAATGGAAGTGTTTTTTTGATTCTACGCTTCTTCTGTTTTAATTATCATTCATCGAATTCATCTTTGCTATTTCAATTGCTCTATGTAATTTTTCAGCGAACCATTCTTTACTAGGTAATTCGGTAAGATATTGAGCAACTTTTATATCTTTTTCGTCTAACATCAATAATTCGATATGTTCCGTATTTCCCTCACTGCATAAAATTAAACCGATTGGTTTTTCTTCATTTTCTTGCATTTCATTTTTGGTAAGCCATTTTAGATATAATTCCATTTGGGCTTTATGCTCAGGTTTAAATTTCCCTAGTTTTAGATCAATTGCAATTAGTCTTCTCAATTTTCTGTGGTAAAAAAGTAAGTCTAAATGATAATCAGTTGTATCTATACAAATTCTTTTTTGACGATCTACAAATGCAAAACCGACACCTAATTCTAAAATAAATTCTTGAATGTTTGAAATTAGAGCATTTTCCAAGTCCCTTTCTGAATAGAGGTGTGGTAGGTTAAAAAAGTCTAATACATAGGTGTTTTTAAAAACTAAATCAGGTGATAATTTTTCATTTTGTTTCAATAGTTGAAGTTCTGCTGAAATTTCTTCTTCAGATTTGTTAGCTATCAACGTACGTTCATATAACATTTTGTCTACCTGTTCTCGAAGTGTTCTTACATCCCATTGTTGCACAATAGCCATTTGTAAATAGAACTCTCTCTTTACATGCTCCTTTACTGAAAAACTTTCAACAAAATGACTCCAACTCAATTTTGCAGACAATGTCTGCAAAATATTTATATCCGGAAAAAGTTCATAGAATTTAATCATATTCGCTAAATTTCTTTGTCTAAAACCCTTTCCAAATTCATTTGTCAATTTTGCAGACACCTTCTGCAAAATTGACTTACCATAATCGGCTCTTCCATTAGTTAAGAAATAGTTGTGAATATGTTTACCAATAGTCCAATACATTTCTGTAAGAGTAGAATTAACTATTACAGCTACTCTTTGTCGACTTTGAGAAATTATTTCTGAAAGTTCGAAGTATAATTTTTCGCTTTTTTCTAATTCTGTCATTTTTCTAAGTCGTTTAAATATTGATGTTTATATGCAATTTTGCGCATAATATAGTTTTGCTTCTTTTGATTTTAAAGGAAATAACTTAATAATATGAGACCTATTTAATTTGTGAGACACTGTCTCACAAATTGGATAACATTTGTAAAACAATCGCATATAATTAAGGTTGGATCGACTAAATCCTTTTCCATGTAGTTGAACCAAATCCCGTGATAAATTTTCTAATAATGATGTATCATATTTACCTTTTTGTTCATAATCAACAATATATTGTCCTATTTTCCAATAAGTCTTAACCATATTTGAATTTACGGCTATTACTGTTGCTTGATAACCTTCGTTATATGTATTTGAAATTTGTGAAACTAAACCATCATACGAAGTAAATGGATTTGGTCTTATAGAAGTCATTCAATCGATATTTTGATTATTTATTAGTCTAATTTACGATTAAAATTTAAATATTTAGAGAATTCTGGATTTTTAATCTTCCAAGAATATTCTTTAATACAACAATGTGGATGAATTAATTGTTGCTACGCATGTGTTTGACGTGAAAGACCGTATTAAATCGGTGGAGCTTTTTGCGGAGGCGATGCGGGAAGTGAATGGTGGGGAATAAAAAACTTAGATAATTACTTTCATTGTAAGAAAATTGCGGTTCGATCTTGTATCAACTGGATATATTTCGTTTTTAGATCATCAGAAAGAAAAGAATCATTTATTAATTACTTGTCTCATGGTTTATACTTATTGGTCCTACCTCATGACCAAACATAAGAAGTAATTGATTTACTTTAGATAGATTAAGATTTCTTTCCCTTGCTCAATCTTACGTATCACGGTAAGTGCTACCCCTGCTTTTTCCGCAAATTCTTATTGGGTAAGGCTTAACTTTTTTGTATTGAGTTCTTGTCTTGTGAGATAAGATAAACCCGCTTTTTCTCCTATTGATTTTTTTAAAAAATAGATGTAGTTTTATAATATTTATATGGAAGGTGAAACAATAATCAAGGTTGAACATTTGGCTAAACGCTTTGGCACGTTTGAAGCGGTGAAGGACGTTTCTTTCAGTGTGAATAAGGGAGATGTGTTTGGATTTCTTGGTCCGAACGGTGCTGGAAAAAGTACAACAATTCGTTGTCTTTTATCCTTAATCACACCGGATGCTGGATCAATCAAATTGTTTGGGAAGTCATTCAAAACGGATCGGTCAGCAATTTTATCGAATATTGGCAGCATCATTGAAAAACCTGATTTTTATAAATACTTGTCTGCACAGAAGAACCTTGAAATCTTTGCA
>CAMDGH010000131.1 GCA_945897755.1 Chryseobacterium gleum
TGGTGCATTTTGTGGCAAAGAAGTATTATTTGGCGATTTCAGCATTGCATAATTCAGCGTAACAATATCTGCCAAAGCATTGGCATTGTAGCGATTTGGGTCGTTTTCGCTTTGTTTGGGTTTGCTGTCGCCTGTAATTTCTGGATACATTACCACATTCATATCCATTTGGTTTAGGCTCATATTCATTCCCATATCGTCAAGGTCGCCATTCATTTTCATCATATCGTTCATCATCTTCATTCCTTCAAAATACTTTAATCTTGGTTGTGGTGATTTCAATTGTTTGATGCCATTACCAACATAAAGTGATGCTGAATTGGTTCGGTCTTCGGTAGTTGCTAAAAACTCAAAGGCTGTATTTTCTGCTGGAATTGTTAAGATAATATCATACGTTTCAGAAACTGCAATAATCAGCCTATCCACTTCCATAGGTTCTACATCGTTGCCATCGTTGGCAACTACGGTAATTTTTCCACCTGCATAAGTAAGCCAAAAATAGGAAGAAGCTCCACCGTTTGAAATTCGTAAACGGACTTTATCGCCTGCTTTTAATTCTTTGCTGTCAATTGTTGTAAGGTCTGTACTTTGTTTGCCATTCATAAATATTTTTTCGTAATACACATCACTAACATCCATCGCCAACATTCTTTTCCATTCATTTTTTAGTTTGGTTTTGAAATGTCCTGCTTTGATAGCTTCGCCATAACTTTGAACAGAATTTTTTTTCAATGCTGGGTAATCGTTGGCATTATGCAACATTCTGTGAATATTTTCGGGTTTTATGTTCGTCCATTCACTTAAAACTATGGGTAAAGTTGGTAAATCGTCAATACCTTTTCTAAATGTTTTATCATCTTGTTTTTTGAGCATTACAAAATTGCCATACATTCCTATTTGCTCTTGTAATCCCGAATGCGAATGATACCAATGTGTTCCATTTTGTATAATCGGGAAACGATAAATATGTGTAGTGTTTGGCTTGATAGGCATTTGCGTAAGATTAGGAACGCCATCTTCTTTGTTTGGTAAAAACAGTCCGTGCCAATGCAAAGATGTTTCTTCTTTTAGCAAATTATGAACGTAGATTTCTGCCGTATCGCCTTCTGTAAAAGTCATCGTAGGCATAGGGATTTGTCCGTTTACCGCAATTGCTCGTTTTTCTTTTCCTGCAAAATTTACCAAAGTATCTTTTACATAAAGGTCGTAACGAACTATTTTTTGGGCAAATGTATTTGTAGTTATCAATAGCAAAATTGCTATTGGCAACATTTTTTTATAAATATTTTTTTGATTATCCATTTTAAGAATTTCATTTTTAAAATTATTAATAGGGTAGCCGAAGGCTACCCTATATTTTTTTATTTTATTGTTTTAATGCAATTCCATTTGGTTTAGAACCAACTGCTATTGTTTTAGTTACTGTAAGATTTGGCACATCTATTACTGAAACAGTATTTGCTCCTTGATTAGTAACATATGCTAATTCTCCATTAGCACTAAAAGCGATTGCGTGGGCATCTGCTCCTGTGTTAATGTTTCCTACAACACTCCAAACACTTCCAACTTTATTAAACCTAACTACTTTTCCATTGGTAGCATCAGTTACCCAAAGTTCGGAATGATGCGTACTGTAAGCAGCATAAGCAGGTTTGAAGCCCAAATTAACTGTACTGATAATATTCATTCCCGATACAGAAATTTCAGAAATAGTTTGGCTCATTTCGTTATCCACATACATTTTGCCATTACTTGCACTCCAAGCACCAACAGGGTCAGTACCAACTGTAAGAGTGGTGTGTATAGTTTTTGAAGTTGCATCAATGAGTGATACCGTTCCGTCCATAGTGTTACAAGCAAAAGCCATAGTTCCGTCATTTGAAAAAGTAACTTCTGAAAGACCCTTGCCAACATTTATGGTGTTTTGAAGTGTCCAATCAGATGTTTTGTAAACTAAAACTTGGCTTTGAATAGTATCCATTTGACCAATCCAAAGTTCTGTACCTGCACTATTGAAAATTGCATTATGTGGTATTTTTGATAATGCTATTTCTTTGTCTATCATTCCTGTAATGACATCAATGATTTGAACTTTTAAACCTGCCGTTGCTCCACCGTGACCTGCGTGTCCACCGCTTAGGTCAGTTGCAGTAATAGCAACTGCCAACTTAGTTTTTGCAGGGTTCAAATAAATGTGATGCGGAAATGTTGCTCCGTTTAGGCTAATGGTTTCAGAAACGGTATTATCAGAAAGTTTGATTACCGATATATTGTTAGAAGTACCATTAACCACATAAGCCGCAGGGTAATTGATGTTGAGCATTGCCATCGTGATATCGTGGTCTTTTGAGCAAGAGGATACTGAAAATATAATTGTAATTATGGCTACAATTAAAGCACTTATTTTTAAATTTTTCATTTTTTTAAATTTTAAATTGTTATTTAATGGTTTCTACTACTTTACCACAAGTAAGCATTTGATTACCGTAATATGGGTTTTTAACTGCATTTTCTTTGCTTAACCAATTAGCACCTTTACCATCGTTTGCCATTGGACAAAATTGATAATATGTAGGTGTTTCAGTTTTAGAAACTTTGATAAGTGCATACATATTTTTAGAAAGCGACATAAAATGGTCTCTTTGGTGTGAAGCATCTTTTGTGTCTGCAATATGCTCTGCATCAAATGCCAAATCTTTCATTACTTTCATCCATACTGTATGTTCTTCGCTTGTTAACTTATCCATTTTAACAGCATTTACTGCTGTTAGCAATTCTTTTGCTTTTGTAGATGAAGTATTTCCGTCTGTTTTTACTAAGGCATCTTTTACTGCAAAATAATTGTCAAAAACTGCTTTTAATTGTTGAACATCTTGCTTTGTTTCTGCTGGTTTTTCGGTTGTTGTTGCAGTTGTTGAATGATTATGTCCTGAATGGTCATCAACTTTTGCTTCTACTTTTGGCGTTTCGGTTTTAGCAACTACTTTTTTTACACGGTCATATTGGCAACAACCTGGAAGTTTAGCATAAACATCGTCTGGTGCAAGAAATTTGTCGCTATCGTAACCACTCAATGCAATACGTTTTAATATAGCATCTTGATTGGTTTTTTTTGTATCATATGTTATAGTAGCCATTTTAGTGTCTTTGTTCCAATCTACCTTGGCTATTTTCTTTTTATTACCTGCTTTTTCAATGGTAGTTTCACACATACCACAGTTACCATATATTTTAACGCTTTCGGTTTTAGCGTTTTTGATTTGAGCATTACAAGCTGTAAACGATAGCAATACAGTAATTGCCATCAATATTTTTATTGATTTCATTTTTTGAAAATTTAAATTTTTTAAATAATTGAATTTGAAAGCAAGGAATTTGCTTTCGATTAGACG
>CAMDGH010000132.1 GCA_945897755.1 Chryseobacterium gleum
CTTCAAGTTGATTTGGAGGGTAGCTTTCTTTCATCATTCCAAAAGTAAGTGAAGATGAATGCTCTATAGTGATTAAGGGTAAAAATCCAGATATCCATTCGCCTAATTTCTTGTTCGTTTGAATTATTTTATCTTCTTTCGATGAGAAAAAACTGAATTCAGCATGTTCTATAACCTTCCCTTTTTTCTCTTTTTTTACTATCTTGAAATTTGGTAATATGCCTATCCATCTTACTTTTGAATTGGCATTGAAATGTGCATTTGGATCGCTTGAATCAATCGCTTTTGCAATGAATTTTCTAGGGATTGTTGTGCGTGGTATTTTAAAGTCAAACCATTGCTGAAGTCCGATTTCAAAACCGATTCCGTGCATGTAATTGTAGAGTGATTTTTTGAGTCCTTCACTAAAAAGTGAATGGTCGCATCCAGTTGGGTCTTTGTGGTCTAGGTCATTATTAGCGAAACTTCCTGCATTGGTTTGCGTGTTAATTACGTTGTATTCTTCCGGATTCATTCCGATTGGACTATGAACGGTCATTGCAAATTGATGCCAATAACCCGATTGGATTACACCTAGTTCGATTAATTGTCTCACGTTTTCGAGTGAGTCAATTGTTTCTTGTGCTGTTTGTGTAGGAAATCCGTACATTAAGTATGCGTGAACCATGATTCCAGCTTCTGTTAGGTTCGCGGCAACTGTAGCTACCTGACTTACCGTTACGCCTTTTTTGATTAAGCTTAATAAGCGATCGGAAGCAACCTCTAATCCTCCCGAAATTGCAATACATCCCGACTGGGCGAGTAATTTGGATAAATCTTTGGTGAAGCTTTTTTCGAAACGGATGTTCGTCCACCAAACAACGGTTAATTTTCTTCGTAAAATTTCTAATGCGAGTTCTCTCATTAGTGCTGGTGGCGCAGCTTCATCTACAAAATGAAATCCATTGTTGCCAGTTGTTTTAATCAATGTTTCTATTCTGTCAACAAGTATTTTTGCTGTCGTTGCTTCATAGGTTTTTATGTAGTCTAAGGAGATGTCGCAAAAGGTGCATTTTCCCCAATAGCATCCATGTGCAAGAGTTAGTTTGTTCCACCTTCCATCACTCCAAAGACGGTGCATCGGATTTGCTAATTCGATAACGGATAGGTATTTTTTGAGAGGAAGGTCGCTGTAGTCGGGTGTTCCAGTGTCTTTTTGTTTAAAATCCGGGCTTGTTGATCCGTTATGGTATATGACTTCGCCTTTTTCTCTCGTGAAGCAACGTTTGAGTAGTTGTATTTCTCGTTTGCCTTGGATGTGTTCTAATAGGTTTAAAAGCGGAGCTTCTCCATCGTCAAGCGTAATGTAATCAACAAAATCAAATACTAATGGTTCTTTTAATGATCGTAATTCGGTGTTTGCATAACCACCACCGAGTGAAACCGAGATGTTTGGGTGATTTTCTTTTATCCATTTACCACAACGGAAAGCGGAATACAGATTGCCTGGGAACGGTGCGGTAATCGCTACGAGATCTGGCTTTTTCTCTGTAATGTAGTGGTTTAAGTGTTCAAATAAAATGAAGTCGATGTAAGATGGTGCTTCATTCAATGCGCGGTGAAGTTCTGAAAAGGTTGATGCTGATCTGCCTAATCGTTCGGCATAACGACTAAACCCAAAGTGAGGATCAATTGCTTCAATAATGAGGTCTGAAATATCTTCTAAATACAGGGTTGCTAGGTGTCTTGCCTTGTCTCTTATGCCAAGTGTTCCAAATGCCCACTCAAGGTCTTCTAATTGATAGAAGCGAGATGCTTCGGGTAAGTAATTTCGTTCTGAAATAAGGTAAGCTAAAGTTGGGTTTGTGTCATGTAAAAAAGAGATGGTTGGTTCTATGGTGTTAATGTATTGAGTTTTAAGTTTGAAAATGCGATTTGCATTTTTACTTAAAGTCAACTTCTTTTCTTCAATTGTTGAGAAAATTGATTCGATCCCTTTTTTTGAAAAAAGAGATAAGATAACCTCAATACCGAGGTCTGTTTGGTACGAATTTATGTCTTGTGTGTTTAGAAATCCTTTTAAATAGGCAGTGGCTGGATAGGGGGTATTCAGTTGGGTGAAAGGTGGGGTAATAAATAAAACTACTGGCTTCAATTCCTTCTTTTTTTCAAATATCGTGTTTTTAATCAAAATAAGTCTTGTTTGTATTTTTTTGCAAGGTTGAATTTTAACTTATTTCACTAACAATAGAGCAAAAAAAAACGGATTATCAAAAAAATAATGCTTAGTTTTTCTTTTTAATATTTGAAAATAAGTGGTTTGATGAATGATTCTAAGTTGTTTAATAAGTCCGATTTACTAGCTTAGTCACGAAGATACAAGCTTGTTTTTAGCATTGAAGTAACATTTTGGTGAACATTTCAATAAAGCTAGAATTAAACTAATTTCAATGTCTATTCTTTAGGGGGGGGTATTGGTTAAGTAGTTTTTAATCAAATTATTATAACGATACTTAGGGTGGAAAAAAGAAGATAATGAGTATTTTCAATAATAATCACAAAACAACCAATTAAAATAGGCTTATTCGATAACCAAGTAGCTTCTGAAAGATGATCTAAAATAGGGGGGATCCTTTAGAAAAAAAATAATGCGGTAATTGATTTTGAATTTTTCCGTATTTCTTTAGATTCAAAATGATCGAATAAGGCTAAGAAAAATAATACTGTAGTTAAACCTTTTAATGATGTTATTATATTTAAAATATTGATATTGAAACATTATTTTTGACTTTGAGACAATCAAGTTGAATTTCAAATAATTGATAGAATCAGCTTTAAAAATTTCTTAGGTTTAGAAACTGTGAACAAGGTACCTGATAAAAAAACTGTTTGGTTTTTTAGAGAAAATCTCACTAACAGCAAGCTAATACCATTATTGTTTAATCCGTTTATTGAATTTATTGAAGATGAAAATTTGATACTGAATGAAGTTAAAATGGTTGAGGCAAGTTTTACGATTGCTCCAAGCCAACAAAATACAAAGGATGAAAATGATAAAATTATAAAAGGAGAAGGTGATGATTTATGGAATGACAATAAAACTAGAAGAAGCAAAAAGATATAGATGCATATTGGACTAAGAAAAATGGTGAAAATTTTTATGGTTATAAATCATGCAAAAGTTGATACGAAAAGTAAAATCATAAATAAATACATACTTGGTAACTGATGCGTCTGTACATAAATCCCAAACACTAGAATCTTTATTAGATGAAAAAGATGAAGGACAAGATTTATATTTAGGTAGTGTTTAAATAG
>CAMDGH010000133.1 GCA_945897755.1 Chryseobacterium gleum
CATTAGGTTATTACCGTACTTTTAGGCATCAGATTGAAGTAAGTGCAGAGGTGTATTATAAATTTATGGATCATTTAATTGAATACAAAGAAGGAGTGATCAGTGTGATTAAAGTTCAGTCCAATTTTGATGAAAACTTTTTCTTTGGTACAGGGGAAAGTTATGGAATAGAATGGTTGCTTAGAAAAAACAGCGGGAAATTTACAGGATGGATCGGATATACTTTAGCTGCATCAACACGTTCGTTTCCTGAAATTGAAAATGGAAGGACTTTTTGGGCGAAAAATGACCGAAGAAATGATATTAGCTGTGTATTGACTTATCAAATTTCATCCAAATGGCGTGGTACAGCTGTTTTTGTATATAAAACAGGGAATGCGATTACGATTCCACTCAGTCGGTATTTTATCAATGGAAATATCGTGAACACGTATTCTGAAAAAAATGCGTACCGTTTGCCTGCTTACCATCGCGCAGATGTTTCAGTAAGCTACATAAATAAAAAGACCGAAAAAATGGAATCAATTTTCAATTTTTCAATTTTCAATGTATATGCACAACAAAATCCATTTTATGTGTATTATGAGACCTCTGGTGATCTATCAAAATTTCAAATTAAAACAAATGCAAAACAAGTTTCATTGTTTACTTTTATTCCTTCAATCTCTTGGAAATGTATTTTTTAAAGTTCCGATATACAATGCTTTTTTGCATTCAACTTCTCGTTTTTTTTACGAGTTGTAAGAAAGAGCTACCTATAGATGCAGCGGTAATAGCGCAACAACTAGTTGTAGAAGGATATATTGAACAAGGTCGATATCCACGTGTGTATTTAACTAAAACGAGTCCCTATTTTCAAACAATAGACAGTGCTGCAATGTGGAAATTATTGGGTAGTGTTGGTAAAGTAACTGTTGCTACGGCGAGTGACACCGAAGTGTTGACTTTGCGCTCTAATTTTAAACAATTTCCACCTTTTTATTTTGAGGGAACAGAAATTAAAGGCAAGGTAGGTGAAGAATATCATTTGAAAGTAGAATTACATGGAAAAGTATATACTGCTACAACAACGATAACTCCCCCCGTTCCATTATCTCATTTAGAAGTTAAAACAAATCCAATTGATGCTTCAAAGAAGTATTTTCTTATTCGTTTTTTAGATCCTCCACTTCAAAAAAATTATTACAAAATCTATCTCAAACGAATTGGAATTGATCAAGATTTTATGCCGAGTTACCTCTCTACTTTTACTGATTTTCAAAACGATGGTCAGGAAAATAGGTTTGAAGTTTTGAAAGGTTACTCCCCATTAGTTGATAAAGAAGTCAATCGCTATTTTAAAAAGGGAGATTCTGTTTTGTTGAAATTTTGTACAATTAACGAACAGCAATTTGAGTATTGGAAAAAGATAGAGTCATTATTAACAATTTCAAGTAATCCATTTGGATTGTCTACTGCTGATGCTCCCTCAATGATTGATGGAGGGGCCTTGGGGATTTGGTCGGGACAAGGGGCAAACTACTACAACATAAAAGTGAAATGAATCAAGGGCATAGCATCCTGTGATTTTTTTGTTGGTTTTAAAATGGGTTTAGGTAGTCATTTTAGAACACAGAATTAAGTTAAAGGTTAAGGTCATTAAACGCTGCGATTCTTTTTTTAAGCATGTCGCATATTACAATGGTTTTTAAGTTCATTCTTTCAAACTTATTTACCTAAATTCGTTACGATAAAAAGCATTGCTGAAAACGATATTTATTCGTGATGCGTCAAATGCATTACAATAGATGAATTCCCGATTATGATAAAGTTAACCTTTCCAAAAGATCAAATTTTAAGCGTTTCTAGTTTTCACGAGCTGGTTTCTACTCCTTTTAAGGGGCAAGTGAATGCGATTTCTTGGAAACGTAAATTACGGGGTGATTTTGCTGAAATAGTAGACAAAGTTGCATTGAATGGAAACATAATGGTGCTGAATGAAGATGAGCTTCTTGGTCTTAGTTTGACTGAAGAAGGGGAGTTGGCGCGAAATACCATTCTAAATGATTTGAAGTTGTTGAAAGCCCATGGTGCTTCCCCAATACTTAATGTAATCAAGAACTATGACAGAGATGATTTTTTTCCATTTTTTCCAACCGATGTGTATTCCTATCACGTAGATCGTTCTCCAATTGAGACAGATACTTTTTTATGTACGTACCATGGTGAGCCGAGTGAGCTCTTGCTAAATGATCAAGCCATTCAAAAAGTGCTCATTCCTGAAATACGTAACGAACTGCTAAATACATACGGTAAATTGGATGCCGGCTTTGAATCTTTTTTAACTGAAAACTTTTTTGATTTACATTATAATCCCATTCCAAATGCACTTCCAATTAGTTTAGGTGTCGGAAATATGTGGAGGTTAGCTGTAGACTATCCAGAGGGGCCTGTTCTTCCATGTATTCATAGGGCTCCGATTGAAAAAAACGACCAGAAACGCTTATTAATCATTTGCTGAATTTGATGCTTGATATTTCTTTGTCATACTGAGCATAGACGAAGTGTGACTATTTTTACATTGCGCTCTGGTAAACCATAAATTTATTTATATTTACAAATATATAACCCTATTACAAGCAAAATGTCATTATGAAAAAAACAGCTCTCTTTTTAATACTCTTTTCCTCTTTAGTTGCTTGTCAGAAAGAAACGACTTCACCAACGACTTCACCAACAAACAACGATGTTTCTATTTCGAGTTTTAATTGTGCAGGCGTTAAAATTACGGGTACACTTACAAAAGATAAAATGGCGAGTAACATAACCGCTACAATTAATTACACCGGTGGAAACGGAAAAACCTATTTAACAAAATCGCACACTTCAACTGGTGTTTCTGGCTTGTCTGCTACCTTGCTAGCAGGTACCTTAGCGAATGGTGAAGGGGAATTAGTTTACACGATTTCAGGAACTCCAACTAGTTCAGGAACTGCCAATTTTGCTATTGCTTTGGGTGGACAAACGTGTGCTATTACGATGAATGTGGAAGATGTTGCTCAGACAATTGGTAAACCTGGACCAAACATCACCGATGCAGAAAGCAATAGCTACAAAACAGTAACTATAGGCACCCAACAATGGATGGCAGAGAACTTAAAAGTTTCAAAGTACAGTGATGGAACAACGATTCCAAACATTACGGATAATACGCAATGGCAAAACAATACCACAGGTGCTTGGGCCTATTTCAACAACGATGCAGCCAACAATGCTAAATATGGTAAGTTATACAATTGGTATGCAGTGAGTAAAAC
>CAMDGH010000134.1 GCA_945897755.1 Chryseobacterium gleum
TCTCTGTGAAATAGGAAATTGTATCGGTGAAATGTGTGACGGTCCTTCGAGAGCCTCAGGAACCGTCCTTTGATAACCTCGGAACAGTTCTTTGAGAATCTCAGGAACTGACTTAAATTTATTTGAGACGAAGTCGAAATCTTAATGAATCTAACCCCATCTTTATCCATATCGTCCTTAACTTCTCAATTTCTTAATGGTTCAAATCCTAAATCTGCTAATTTCACCCTGAGCATGTCGAAGGACTGTCAATCAATAATTTCAAAACGTTTCCTAACCACCCCATCCACAACAACCTCATCTTCAAACATCCCTTTTGGTCTTACCCATAACGAATCTTTACCTTTTCCTTCGATAGGATAAAGCGCTTTGTAAACCACCAATTCTTCTAAAGTCTCACTGTGTGTAGCAACTCCTAGTATTTCGTATTCCTTCCCTTTGTAATGACGGTATTTTCCTAATTTCATGCGATCTGTTTATTTAATTGTTCTACCAAGTTTTCAATATCAGGAAACTGTTTCCAAGCTGTTTTTTCGATGTTGAACTGCGCGATGGTTTTTTCATTGGAAGAGATACGATACACTCGTTGTTTTCCATACCAAGTATTTTCTTTTGTTTTAAAATCTATTTTTAATTGATTATATGGTATAGATGTTTGACTTGTTTTGCCTGAGAAGGTATTTAAAAGTTCTAATTCTAGTTGTGCTTGTGTAGCGTTAAAACGAAATGTTGTAACTAACGATAAGGAGTATTTTTTGATTTGGGACATAACGTAAAAATAAGTTCCTAGGAGTACAAGTATCCAGCTGATAATATTGTAATTGTTTAACCAAGTTAATGTCGGTGGGTATTTTTCACCTGACCAAGCAACACATGGATAGGTGAATATGAGTAGCTGTCCAAGCATCCATGCGATTAAGAATACTACGGAGTATTTCATAAGAGCAGTAAAATACCCTTCAGTCAATTCTCGGTTGGGTTCGTGTAGGATGAATTTATCCATGTTTTTTTGTTTAATTAAAGGTATGAAATAGAACGGTATAAATCAATTTTCAGGTCGTTTTTTAAGCTTTTTTTGTGTCTTTTTAAATGTTGTAATTCCGAAATTGCATAAGTTTTAATTGCGTTGAACCTATATTTTCTTTGTTATAATGAGCGAATTCCTGATGTAGGTTTATCATTTTCATCGTCAGGCTAAGTGTAGTCGAAGTCACGATGATTATTATATCTACGATCGTCAGGCTGAGCGGAGTCGAAGCCCCTATTCTTAAAATGACTTTCATTTTTGCATTCTGCTAAAACTGGTAGCAATTCCCATTTATCATTAATTAACGCTTCTTTCTTTTTTCTACTCCAACCTTTAACTTGTTTCTCAAATGAAATTGCTTGCATTGGACTATGAAAAACATGATGGAAAACTAATTTAATTGGCAATCGTTTTGATGTATAAGAGTCGGGATTGCGAGAATTAGCGTGGTCATACATTCTTCGGTCTAAATTATTTGTAACACCAGTGTAATAACTATTGTCTGCGCATTTTAAAATGTATACAAAGTATTGTTTCATAAGGAATTAATATTTATTTCTTATTTAAGTTAGTGAAAAATAGGAGTTTTATGAAAGATTTTGAATGGTTTTTTATAAGAGGGCTTCGACTCCGCTCAGCCAGACAATTAGGGTGAATTTAATATTCTTCCCTCGTCGCTCGTAACACGTCACTCATTTTCCTTATCTTAGCGTCCACTTACTTTAAGTAACAAATTATGGATCCAATTACACCTTACAAACCAGTAAATAAAGTTAGAATTGTAACCGCTGCTTCGTTGTTCGACGGACACGATGCTGCTATCAATATCATGCGACGTATCATCCAAACTACTGGATGTGAAGTAATCCATTTGGGGCATGATCGCAGTGTGGAAGAAGTGGTAGATTGCGCGATTCAAGAAGATGCGCAAGCGATTGCAATGACTTCCTACCAAGGAGGGCATAACGAGTACTTGAAGTACATGTACGATTTACTGCGTGAAAAAGGTGCGCCACACATCAAGATTTTTGCTGGTGGTGGAGGAACAATCTTACCTTCTGAGATTGAAGAATTACACGGATATGGAATTACACGTATCTATCACCCGGATGATGGAAGATCAATGGGGTTGCAAGGAATGATCAATGACTTAGTACAAAAAAGTGATTTTCCATTGGGAAATAAAACAGATTTAGATTTAAGTAAATTGGAACAAAAACACGTTCCAACGATTGCAAGTGTCATTTCTGCAGCAGAAAATTATCCAGAAGAATCGAAAGCAATGTTAGATGCGGTTCATAAATTGGCAGAAAACTCGTCGGTTCCTGTACTAGGAATTACCGGAACAGGGGGTGCTGGTAAATCTTCGTTGGTGGATGAATTAGTGCGTCGTTTTGTGTTGGATTTCCCAAAAAAAACAATTGCGGTGGTGTCTGTTGATCCGTCGAAACGTAAGACGGGTGGAGCGTTGTTGGGTGACCGTATTCGTATGAATGCGATTAAAAACAAACGTGTGTACATGCGTTCGTTGGCGACTCGTCAATCCAATTTAGCCCTGTCGAAACACGTTGCGGAAGCGATTTTAGTATTAAAAGCAGCAAAATACGATTTGATCATTTTAGAAACTTCTGGAATTGGTCAATCGGATACAGAAATATTGGACCACTCCGATGTTTCTTTGTACGTGATGACACCTGAATATGGTGCTGCGACACAATTAGAAAAGATTGATATGTTGGACTTTGCAGATGTGATTGCATTGAATAAGTTCGACAAACGAGGTGCCTTGGATGCCTTACGTGATGTGCGTAAACAATACCAGCGTAACCATAATTTATGGGATAAAAACACAGATGAAATGCCTGTTTACGGCACCATCGCATCGCAGTTTAACGACCCAGGAATGAATACTTTATATTCGGTAATCATTCAAACAATGAATGAGAAAACATCCGCTTCTTTAAGTTCTTCATTCCAAGTGACGGATGAAATGTCGGAGAAAATATTTGTGATTCCACCGGATAGAACGCGTTATTTGTCAGAAATTTCGGAGAATAATCG
>CAMDGH010000135.1 GCA_945897755.1 Chryseobacterium gleum
ATAAATGGGGTAGGATATAAATAACTTCTTGTTTTTCTTTTGCGTTTTGTGATTCTTTCTGCTCTTTTTCAGCTGCCTTTTTTAATTGCTTGGCTAAATAACATTGACCTTTACACGTGTTGTTTTGAATTTCTTTTTTAACACACAGGCTTTTAGCAATCTCTTTTTGATTGATTTTAAATGTTATAAAAACAAAGGCATTGTTGAAAGCGGAAAAAAGTATCACTAACGAAATGAATGGTGCGTATACTAGTCTCAAGTTTGATTTGTTTAAAATTACCTAATCAATGGCACCTAATAAATCAGTATATGGTTGTATAGCAATAATACGCCTTCAACATGATTTAGGAAATGATTGGTTCGTTTGTAGCTTTTTGTGTTATAGCCTAACACAGACTATTGATTTTGCAATAGAAGCTAAAATGGGAGATGGAATTTTAAACGAGTGGCGGGTGAAATATAGCATTAGAAACCGAAATGGGCTTGTCGCTATAATCAAATAGAGGAAGCTTTTTTAGGGTAATGTTACCAACGGATTGAACAACATATTCAGTAGTAGAAAAGGTATATACCATTTCCTGTTTTTCTTTCAAAAGATTGGATTCTTTTTTTTCTTGTTCAGCGGCTTTTTTTAATTGCTTCTCTAAATAACATGTTCCTTTGCACGTATTGTCTTTGATTTCTTTCTTAACGCACAAAGTGGCTGCAATTTCCGCTTGATTGGCCTTGAAATTCAGGTAGATAATAGCATTACTAAATGAAGAGAATAGTAGTACTAAAGAAATTGCTATGGTGTAAAATAGTTTCAGAAGGCTGAAATTTAATTGGTGCAAAAGTAAAGTAAAATGGGTTCATAAGCAACAAGATAAATGAAAAAAAATCCCTAACTGTTTTACCAATCAGGGATTTTTATATGGTGTTGATTTTACTATTATTCAGTAACTAAAACCCTTATTTAGTTTTGCCCCGTGTAAGACTGGCAGATAAACCTATTTGGAACCAACGACCTGGCATCACATATCCCGGGCGATAGTAGTTAGTGGCATCAAATAAATTCTCTACTGTTGTAAATAATTCTCCTTGGCTTCCTAATATTGGTAGTTGATAAGAAATTCTTGTATTAACTACAGTGAATTCATCAACCTTTTCACTATTTACAGCACCATCGGCACGTGTTCTGTTTAACGACCATACTTCTGATTGGTATTGACCATCTAAAACAATTCCGAATCGTCCAATTCTTCCATTAATACCAGCAGTAACAGCCGTTTTAGGAGTATAAGGCAAATTAGAAATACTTGGATCTAGTAAAGTTAATCCTGCGAATCCTATCCATTTTTCAGCAAAATTTTGTCTCACACTCAATTCTAAACCTTGAATACGATAATCTCCTAAATTGGTAAATTGTGGCATTGTTACACTAGGTGGGAAAGCGAAAACATATCTATTTTTGACATTATCCTGAAAAAGATTTAAATCTAATAAGGTTGTATTAGTAATCGACCATTTTACTCCAACTCCCAAGTGGTTCAGTTCTTCTGGTTTTAATTGTTCCCAAGTTGTACCCAAAGCTGTAATTAACGAAGATAAAAGTGGCGCTTCAAGACCTGGATAATTTATACCTTTAGAAATATCTCCAAAGAACGAAAACTTTGGCGATTCTAATAAAAGCCCTGCGTGTGGAGCAAATGTAGCTTTGAATTGGTTGTGATTGTAATAACGAACACCAATTGACGGACGAAGATTCCATTTATCACTTATTGAGAAATTCTGACTTAATGCAGTATAAGGCGAAATCAAATTAAAACTTGGTACGTCAAAATCAGCTTGAGGAGCAGGAGCAATTCGATCAAAATCTGCCGAACCACCAAGATGGTCAAAATCAAGACCTGCTAAAAAAGTTGCTTGTTTCCAAGGCTGAATTTGTTCTTTCCAACGCAATCCGCTCATATTAGAACGTGATATGGTATTGCCGTCCAGAGCAGGTTGATTGAGCCATGAACCAGTAGCACGATTGGTATATAATCGTAGCTCTCCTTGTATTTTGTCATATTTATGTAATAACCCAGCAGAAAGCATACCAGCTTCAGTATTGTATTCTGGTGCGACTGTTGGTAATGTGGTTCTTGCATCGCCCGGATCGCTTGCCAGATTATTTACATAAAGAAAACGAACTTCAGCTCTCCAATTTGTATTTAGGGTATAACCAACATTAGCCATAATGTTTTTAAGTTCCCCATCAGCATTAGGTCGATGTCCATCAGAACGAGCATATCCTTCTGCGATACCATAATCCATTTTTCCTACTCTACCACCAAAATTAAGTTGCTCGATGAAAGTACCAAAAGATCCTCCCGACATTCTAATATTACCTTGTGCTTTTACACTGTCTGCAACTGCATTTAAAGATTGCAAGTTTATAGAAGCAAAATTATTTCCATTCACTTGAGGTTGTGGACTCTTATGAACAGTGATGCTCTGCATTCCATTAATTGGCAGAAGATCTAACAATGGATGATTCCATAGCCCCATATAAAATGGTAAACCATCGATGTAGGTTTTAATTTCACTTCCAGGTCGGCTAACTCCCATTCCCCGAATAAAGATAGCTCCACCTTGGTCTCCTCCAAAAGAACCCACAGGATTATAACGAGCTATTTGTACACCAGGTGTATGACGCAGAGTCGATGCTAAATCGACTGCATTCAAATCACGAATTTGAGCTTGGGAAATCACTGTAGAAACCGAAGCAAAAGAATCTATTTTTGTAGATTCTATCAAAGGTTTGGCTACAACGACTACTTCTTTTAGAGTCGTTTTGTTTTGAGCTTTTACTGTAGTATGAATCAGGAAAATACTGCTCAATAATATTGATATTTGTCTTAAAGAAAATGTTTTCATATTTTTTTAAATTATTTATTAGAATGATTTGAATTTGTGTCAGAGAATTTCATAGAAGGACCGAAAGAATCAAAACTCTGCAAAAGTCTAGTGTCTAGCGAGGCTTCGTCTTCGGTCAGTTGCTTAATGAGTT
>CAMDGH010000136.1 GCA_945897755.1 Chryseobacterium gleum
TGTTGTTCTTCAGTACAATCTTTACCACAAACCACTTTTGGTTCACTTTCACCATATCCTTTTCCTGATATTCTTGCCGCATCAATTCCTTTTGAAAGTATGTATTGAACCGTTGCTTTGGCTCTATTGTCAGATAAAATCATATTGTATTTGTCACTTCCTCTGCTATCTGTGTGTGATTTTGCAAAGATAACTAACTTATCGTTGCTCTTCATCACTTGAACTAATTTATCTAATTCAAAAGCGCCTTGTTGAGTAATATTGCTTTTATTAAATTCAAAGAAAATTGGATTTAATACTACTTCCGTTTCTGTGATTATAACATCAATTGGATTCAACGCTGCGTTAACCTTCGTGCTTCCGCCTTTGTTATTACTTTTCGATACAGCAAATGAATTGCTTTCAAAACCATCTTTCGATGCTTGAATGGTATAGTTTTTCTCACATTCTACTTTATAAGAAACTTCTCCTTTATCATTAGATTGTAGTGAAGATATTACGTTGTTTTTATCATCTAAGATAGAAACTTTTGCATCGGCTAAAATAGCTCCAGTTTTGGCATTGGTTACAATTGAATTGACATCGTAACTACAAACAGGTGTTACTCCAAAAATATCGTCATTTCCGTTTCTATTACTGGAAACAAAACCTACATTTTTACTTTCATTAAATGTTAAAGCAAAATCATCTTTATCGCTATTTACAGGTTTACCAACGTTTTTGGCCTCTGTTCCTGCTTTAAAATCAATTTTATACACATCCATGCCGCCCAATCCTTGTCTTGCGTCAGATGAGAAATAAAGCACATTCTCATCCGTAATAAAAGGAAAACTCTCGTTGCCTTCTGTATTTACATTTTTACCTAAATTTTCAGGTGTGCCATAATTACCGTTATCTTCGATTGCCACTTTCCAAATATCTATGCCACCAATACTACCTGGCATATTCGATGAAAAATAAAGTGTTTTACCGTCTTTTGACAAACTTGGATTTCCAGTTGAATACTCTTTTGTGTTAATTGGCAATGAAGTGATATTTGTCCATTTACCATTTTCATAAGTTGCTTTATAAAGATTATTTCTACCTAATTTCAACTTATTGGCTTTGTCTTTTTCAAAAGAGTTTTCTCTGAAACTATCACTTGTGAAATACATTGTGTTTCCATCTTTGCTAATAGTAACAGAGCCATCGTGAAATTTAGAATTTAATTCTTTTACTGGGGCACTATTAGTAATTGTTCCATCTTCATTGTAATCTGCTTTGTAAATATCTAAGAAAGGCTCTTTTGTCCATCCATAATTTTTGTTTTTTGGATTTCTTGCAGATGTAAAATAAACGGTGTTATCATGCAAAACAGCACCAAAATCAGATTTATCAGAATTCATATCCAACGGTTTTAAATCAAATGACTTGGCTTGATCTAATAATCTTGGTATGTAATTTGGGTTTTCATTAAAGGCTTTTGCGCGCTGATCATTGGGTTGCAAAGTTGCAAATTTTCGCATTTGTTTGTTTGATTCCTCATATTTTCCATTTGCTTTAAGCATTTGCGCATAACGATAGTAAAGTTCTGAATCTTGTTTTTCTTCCAATGTTTTTGCGTACCATTTTGCGGCTTCTGCAGTATTATAAATATTATAATAGCAATCTGCCAATTGATGATATACATAAGCATCTGCTTTTTTTTCATCCACCAATTTAAGATACGCTTCTGAAGCCGAAACAAATTCAAGTTTTTTGAATAGTTTATCTGCGCTTTGTGTGTCTTTGTTTTGTGCGGTAAGAAAAGAACTCACCAAAACAAAACTTACTATTGTATATATTTTTTTCATTATTATGATTGCTTTATGTTAGAAAAATCTTGGTGATTGTGATACTTTTTTAGAAAAACTCACATCAAACAACAAAATAATTTCATGTGAAGAAGGCGTTGTTACTTTAAGGTCTGAAATAATATGATCATAAGCATATCCTATTCTTAATGAAGGAGATACTGCATAATTCACCATTAATCCAAAAGAGTCTTGCAGTCTATAGGTTGCTCCCATTTCAAATTTTTCAACATACAGGAAATTGGTAGAAACATCCACTGATACTGGAGCACCAAACGCAGATTTAACCATCCCAAATGGTTTGAATTTTAAATTAGGATTCAAATCAAATACATAACCTCCCGTTAAAAAATAATGTTGAATTTCTGTCCCGTATTTTACACCATTATAATCCAAATGCGCCGATTTTAGCATATTAGGAATTGAAAAGGCTACATAGTATTTATTGGTATAATAAAACAATCCTGTTCCAATATTAAATTTTGAATTGTTGGTGTCTTCTTGAAACGCTCCATCATTTGGGTCTGGAAGGGTTGGTTGGATGATACTTTTCAATCCTATTTTTTGTAAAGTAACCCCTGCTTTTAATCCCAATGCCAATCGGCGTTCACCGCCTAAGTTTAAAGTATAAGAGAAATCACCATAGATGTTGTTTTCTTCTACTGGGCCTATTTTATCTGAAATTACAGACAATCCTAAACCTACATTTTTACCTACAGGAGATGACCCTGAAAGCGAAAAGGTTGCTGGGGCATCTTGAATTTCAATCCATTGTTTTCTATATAACAATCCAAAAGATAAATTCTCTTTTGATCCCGCATAAGCTGGATTTATTACATTCATATTATACATATACTGGGTATAATGCGGGGCTTGTTGTGCGTTGACTTCTAAAAACGTTAGTAATATTAAAAGCGCTGGTAAAAATATTTTTTTCATAAGGGTTTGTTTTGAAATTTATAAGATGCTATTTACTTAATAACACCTTATATTTCTTAATTTATCTATTAATGTAAATCCATCCTGTTATTATATCGCCAGACCCACGTTTTATTACATAAAAATATGTTCCGTCTGGCAATTCACTATCGCTATTGGATTGTCCATGCCATTGATCAGTATAATTAGCTCCATGACTATACACTTTACTTCCATACCTGTTAAAGATACTTAATTCATTTACATC